>NZ_CAHJXA010000089.1 GCF_903644135.1 Sphingomonas bacterium
CGCCGCCGCCGAACAGGCGCTGGCGGCGTGGCGCTTCCTGCCCAACGGCAGCGAGGGCTTCGCCAAGGCGGAGGTGACCGTCGGCGGGATCAGCACCGCCGAGCTGTCGTCACAGACCATGGCCGCGCGGCGGGTGCCGGGGCTGTATGCGATCGGCGAGGCGGTCGACGTGACCGGCTGGCTCGGCGGCTACAACTTCCAATGGGCCTGGGCGAGCGCCGCCGCTGCGGCCGGGGCACTGTAGGTCGGCCCGGATCGGCAACAGCAATATATTACAATTTGAAGCGTTGCCTAATAGCGGATCGTGTCGCTAGGTTAGCTCAACACTATGGCTCCGGGACAAAACGGGGTTGAGGGAGAGGCCAGAACCCAATCAGAGGTCGATCGTGACTGACAGCATCCCCGCGACAATGGACCGGCGCACGCTCTTCTCGCTGATCGGCAAGGCGGCGGGCACCGCGGTCATGTACGAGGCGATGACCTCGCTCGCCTATGCCGCCGAATCGACCTACAAGGGTCCGGTCGATCTGAAGGGCGCTCTCAAGGGATCGTCGGTGCTGATCCTGGGTTCGGGACTGGCGGGCATGGTCGCCGCCTATGAGCTGCGCAAGGCCGGCTACAAAGTCCAGATCCTCGAATATCAGAACCGTTCGGGCGGCCGCAACTGGTCGCTCTATGGCGGCGACGTCTTCACCGAACTGGGCGGTGCCACCCAGAACATCGCCTTCGACAAGGGGCTGTACCTCAATCCCGGCCCCTGGCGCATCCCGCACCACCACAAGGGCGTGCTGCATTACTGCAAGCTGCTGGGCGTGCAGCTGGAGCCGTTCGTTCAGGTCAACTACAACGCCTATGCGCATTCGACCAAGGCGTTCGGCGGCAAGCCTCAGCGCTATCGCACGGTGCAGGCGGACTTCGACGGCTATGTCGCGGAACTGCTCGCCAAGACGGTTCAGCAGGAGAAGCTCGCCCAGCCGGTGACCAAGGAGGATCAGGAGATCCTGCTGCAGGCGCTGCGCCAATGGGGCGCGCTCGACAAGGATTACGCCTATTCCAAGAACCTGACATCGGCCGATCGGCGCGGCTTCGACCATCCCCCCGGCGGCGGCCTGGACGCGCAGCCGACCCCGACCGACCCGATCGCGCTGAGCGACCTGCTGAAGTCGGGGCTGTGGCGCACCATCGGCACCGCTCATGGCTATGACGTGCAGACGACGCTGTTTCAGCCGGTCGGCGGCATGGGCATGATCGGCCGCGCGTTCGGCCGCGAGCTGGACGGCGTCATCCGCTACAACGCCAAGGTCACCGAGATCAGGCAGGACCAGCGCGGCGTCACCGTCTCGTTCGTCGACAGCGTGGCCGGCGGCGCGGTGCAGACCGCGCACGCCGACTGGTGCGTCTGTACCATCCCCGCCTCGGTGCTGAGCCAAATCCCGATCACCGTCGGCGACAAGATGCAGGCGGCTATCAACTCTCTTCCCTATGCGGCGTCGGCCAAGGTAGGCCTGCAGATGAAGCGGCGCTTCTGGGAGGAGGATGACGGCATCTATGGCGGCATCAGCTATACCGATCAGCCCAACAGCCTGATCGGCTATCCCAGCACCGACTTCTTCAAACCGGGCAAGGGCGTGCTGCTCGGGGCCTATACCTTCGGGTCGAACGCGGTCGAGTATACGGCGATGAGCCCACAGGAGCGGATCGCCAAGACTGTCGACTATGGCGCGAACATCCACCCGCAATATCGTGCCGAGTTCGAGACGGGCGCGGCAGTCGCATGGCATCGCGTGCCGTGGACGCTAGGCTGCGCCGGCTCCTGGACCGAGGCGGGCCGGGCGGCGCATTACGCCGACCTGTGTGCGATCGACGGCCGCATCGTGCTGGCCGGCGAGCACGCCTCGATGATCCCCGCCTGGCAGGAGGGGGCCATCCTCTCCTCGCTCGACGCGATCGGGCGGCTTCATCAACGCATCGTGCAGGGCTGATCACATGACACGCATCTCCCAAGCCGCCACGCTTCGCTGGATCGCCGGCGGCATCGCGCTCACCGCCGCGATGACCGGTGCCGTCGCCCAGTTCGGTGCCGGTTATCATGAGCAGACCGGGCAGGAACTCTATTCCCACATTTGCCAGGGGTGCCACATGGCGGATGCCAAGGGCGCGATCGGTGCCGGTGCCTATCCGGCACTGGCGGGCGACCCGAAGCTGGCGGCGCGGATGTACCCGGTCGTGGTGATCCTGCGCGGGCAGAAGGCGATGCCGGCCTTTGCCGACCTCACCGACGCGCAAATCGCCGAAGTGACCAACTATGTCCGCTCGCACTTCGGCAACAGCTTTCCCGGCACGGTGTCTGCCGACGACGTCAAGGCGATGCGGCCGCAGGGCGGCGCGCACGATGCGCTGAGGCCCGGCTGATCGAGCAGGCCGCCGGCTTTCGTTCGGCTCGGCCTTCGACTATCGCGCAGCCGAACGGCATGTCGGCATTGCAAACCCTGGAAAGCGGACTGGCGCAGCTTGAGTCGATCGGCCGGCGGCGGTTCCTGACGTTACCCCAGGGCCATGACTTCGCGTCCAACGACTATCTGGGTCTCGCAGGATCGACTCGCCTGAGGACTGCCGTCACCGACGCGATCGGGCGCGGCGTGCCGGTCGGGTCGGGCGGCTCGCGCCTGCTGCGCGGGCATGGCGAGGAGCATCAGCGGCTGGAGGAGGAGGCGGCGCGCTTCTTCGGAGCCGAGGCGGCGCTGTTCATCGGTAGCGGCTATGGCGCGAACGCGTTGATCTTCGCCACCCTGCCCCAGCGTGGCGATCTGGTCGTGTACGACGCATTGATCCACGCGAGCGCGCATGAGGGGATGCGGTTGGGCCGCGCCGCGACGGCGGCGTTCGCGCACAACGACGTCGACGCGGCGGCCGATGCCATCGTCCAATGGCGGCGGGGCGGCGCGACCGGCACGCCCTGGCTGGCGGTCGAGAGCCTCTACAGCATGGACGGCGACCAGCCCCCGCTCGCCGACTTCGCCGCTCTCGCCGACCGCGAGGATGCGATGCTGCTGATCGACGAGGCGCACGCCACTGGCGTCTACGGACAGGACGGGCGCGGGCTGGCGGCGGAGTTGGACGGCCGACCGAACGTCGTCGTGCTGCGCACCTGCGGCAAGGCGCTGGGCTGCGAGGGCGCGCTGATCCTCGCCCCGCAGATCGTGCGCGAGTTCATCATCAACCGCGGCCGCGGCTTCATCTTCTCGACCGCGCCGTCGCCGCTGATCGCGGCGGTCGTGCGCGATGCGCTGCGCAGCCTGATCGAGGAGCCGGAGCGGCGTGAGCGGCTGAGGATGCTCGTCGAGAGTGCCGGCTGTGAACTGCGCCGGCTTGGCCTGCCGGTCTCTGGTTCGTCGATCCAGCCGATCGTCATCGGTGACGATCGCCGCACGATGGCGATCGCCACGGCGCTGCAGCGCGCCGGGTTCGACGTGCGCGGCGTCCGACCGCCAACGGTGCCGACGGGAACCTCGCGGCTGCGACTTTCCGTGACCTTGAACGTCGACGAAGCCGCGCTTGCGGCGCTCGCGGCGGCCTTGGCGAAGCTGCTGTGACCATCGTCGTTACCGGCACCGACACCGACATCGGCAAGACGGTGTTCGCCGCCGCCCTGGCGATCGCGATCGGCGCGCACTATTGGAAGCCGATCCAGGCCGGGCTCGACGAGGGCGGCGACGCTCAGGCCGTTGCCGCACTGGGCGTGGATGCCGACCGCATCCTGCCCGAGGCGTACCGGCTGACGACGCCCTGCTCGCCCCACCATGCCGCCGAACTGGACGGCGTCGTCATCGACCCGGATCGACTGACGCCTCCATCGACGCCGGCGAGGCTGGTCGTCGAGGGGGCGGGCGGCGCGCTCGTGCCGGTGACGCGGCAGCTGCTCTACGCCGATCTGTTCGCGCGCTGGGGGCATCCGGTGGTGATCGTCGCGCGCACCGCGCTCGGCACGATCAACCACAGCCTGCTGACGATCGAGGCGCTGCGCAGCCGCGGCGTGCCGATCCTGGGCGTCGCCTTCAACGGCGAGGCGAACGAGGACAGCGAGGCGACCATCGCCGAGATCGCGCGGGTAAAGCGCCTCGGCCGCCTGCGCCGCCTGAACACACTGACGCCCGCGACGTTGCAAGCGGCGTTCCTCGACAGCTTCGACTTGGCGGATTTCCGGTGACGTCGCCGATCTGGCATCCCTTCACCCAGCATGGGCTGGAGGAGCCGATCCCGCTCGTCGCCAGCGCCCAGGGCGCGGCGCTGTTCACCGCCGACGGCCAGCGCATCGTCGACGCGATCTCGTCCTGGTGGGTGACGACCCACGGCCATGCCCACCCGCGGATCAGCGCCGCCATCGCCGATCAGGCGGGCCGGCTCGACCAGATCATCTTCGCCGGCTGGACGCACGAGCCGGCCGAGACGCTGGCGACGGGGCTGTGCGCGATCATGCCGGCCGAGCTGACGCGGGTGTTCTTCTCCGACTCAGGCTCGACCAGCGTCGAGGTCGCGCTGAAGATGGCGCTTGGCCATTGGCTCAACCGCGGCGAGCCGCGCGGCCGCATCCTGGTGCTGGAGCATGGCTATCACGGCGACACGATCGGCGCGATGTCGATCGGGGCTCGTGGCGTGTTCAACCGCGCCTATGCGCCGCTGCTGTTCGATGTCGGCACGATCCCCTTCCCCGCCGCCGGCCGCGAGCAGGAGGCACTCGACGCGCTGGAACGCGCGTGCCGGGAAGGAGCGGCGGCGTTCATCTGCGAGCCGCTGATCGTGGGCGCGGGCGGGATGTTGATCTATCCGGCCGCGACGCTCGCCGAGATGCGCCGCATTTGCGCGCAACACGGCGTCCTGTTTATCGCCGATGAGGTGATGACCGGCTGGGGCCGCACCGGCACGCTCCTCGCCTGCGAGCAGGCCGGCATCGTCCCCGACATCCTGTGCCTGTCCAAGGGGCTGACGGGCGGTGCGATCCCGCTCGCGGTGACGATGGCGACCGAGCCGGTCTATGCCGCCCATTACGGCCCGGACCGGTCGCGGATGTTCTTCCACTCGTCCAGCTACACCGCCAACCCGATCGCCTGCGCCGCCGCCAACGCCAACCTGGCGATCTGGCGGGAGGAGCCGGTGCTGGAGCGGATCAGCGCCCTAGCCGCACGACAGCACGAGCAGCTCGCCGGCCTCGCGACGCTGACCAACGTGCGCAACGTGCGATCGCTCGGGACCATCGCCGCCCTCGACCTGGGAGCGGAGCATGGCGGCTACCTGTCCGATCTCGCGCCGCGCCTGCTGGCGTTCTTCCGCGAGCGCGACGTGCTGCTGCGACCGTTGGGTGATACCGTCTACGTCATGCCGCCCTATTGCATCGACGAACGCGATCTCGCGCACGTCTACGCCTGCATCGCCGAGGCGGCTCGCCTGGTGTGAGCCCCCGCGGCCAAGCCGTTGCGCCTCGCGGCGCTTTCCGCTAACGGCTCCGCTCCCGCTCGGGAACAGCCGTGGGAGCCCCGGATCACTCCGGAGCGCTTGCACCACTAAACTTGACCGGACGGGCGTTTATCGCCCCGTCCTGCTATAGAGTGAGAAGAATGGCGAAAAAGATCACCGGTTACATCAACCTGCAGGTGCCTGCAGGCAACGCCAAGCCCGCGCCGCCGATCGGGCCGGCGCTGGGTCAGCGCGGCGTCAACATCATGGAGTTCTGCAAGGCGTTCAACGCCCAGACCACCGAGATGGAGAAGGACACGCCGCTCCCCACCAAGATCACCGTCTATGCCGACCGGTCGTTCTCGTTCGAGATCAAGACGCCGCCGGCCTCGTTCCTGATCAAGAAGGCGGCCGGGCTGAAGTCGGGCTCCAAGGAACCGGGCAAGGTGTCGGCAGGCAATATCGCCCGCTCCAAGCTCGCCGAGATCGCGCAGGCCAAGATGAAGGACCTGAACGCGAACGACATCGAGGCGGCGACGAAGATCATCGAAGGCTCCGCACGCGCGATGGGCCTCACCGTGGTGGAGGGCTGAACATGGCGAAGCTGACCAAGAAGCAGAAGGCCGTCACGGTCGACACGACCAAGCTGTACGGCGTCGATGAGGCGATCGGCATGGCCCGCTCGGGCGCGTCGTCGAAGTTCGACGAGACGATCGAGATCGCGCTGAACCTGGGCGTCGACCCGCGCCATGCCGACCAGATGGTGCGGGGCGTCGTCACCCTGCCCGCGGGCACCGGCAAGACGGTGCGCGTCGGCGTGTTCGCGCGCGGCCCAAAGGCCGATGAAGCGCGTGAGGCGGGAGCCGACGTGGTCGGGGCCGAGGACCTGATGGAGAGCATTCAGGGCGGCACGATCGACTTCGACCGCTGCATCGCCACGCCCGACATGATGGGCATCGTCGGCCGGCTGGGCAAGGTACTGGGTCCCAAGGGCCTGATGCCCAATCCCAAGCTCGGCACGGTGACGATGAACGTCGCTCAAGCGATTAAGGACGCCAAGGGCGGCCAGGTCGAGTACCGCGTCGAGAAGGCTGGCATCATCCACTCCGGCATCGGCAAGGCGTCGTTCCCGGCCGAGGAGCTGCGTCGCAACTTCGATGCGCTGGTCGACGCGGTGGTGCGCGCCAAGCCGGCGGGCGCGAAGGGCAAGTATGTCCGCAAGATTGCGATCTCCTCGACCATGGGTCCGGGGATCAAGGTCGACGTCGCCGAAGTCGCGAGCGCGTAGCACTCAGCTGATCGACAATGACGGGGCCGGGAGCGATCCCGGCCCTTGTCGTTTCAGCTTGCCAGTGTGGCATTCGTGTGACGCTCGCGATACCTTCGGGCCGCACAAATCCACCGTCGCGTTGACAAAGACGACCGATCGTTCATGCCGTTGTCACATCCCGGCGCGTCCGTGGCGCGTAACTCGTTGATGGCGGTGCGATCCGTCGATCCGGATAGAGACAGCGGCTAGAGAACAGGCGTGTACCACTTCCCTCCTCCTGCCGCCGATGTGGCCCGGCCCTATCAGCGGTCGGGCGGTGACATCCGCCTGCTGCCGACGCGCGGACAGGCTTTGGCCGGGGCGATGCTGGCCAATCTCGCGCTGCTGCTGCTGCTGCTGGTCGCGACACGGCTGGAGATCGACTGGCGCTCGCCCGGCGCGCTGACCTATTGCGGCGTTTGTGCGGTGGCGGTGGCGGTGCGGCTTGGCCTGGCGCGATCGGGCTCGCGGCCGCTGCGTGCGTTGATGCATTTCGTGGAATATGCGGTCGTGTTCATGCTGATCGGCCTGCTCGGCGCGGTCGGCAGCTATCCGGTGTCGGCGGGAAGCCACGGCTTCTATGACCCGGCGCTGCAGGCGATCGACAGCGCGCTGCACTTCAACTGGCTCGCCTGGTACGAATTGGTCTGCGCCCACCCCGCCCTCCAGGTCGCCGGGCGCATCGCCTATGAGGCGATCTACGTCACGCCGGCGCTGATCCTCGGCTTCTTCGCCTGGACCGGGCGGCGGCGCGAGGCGCACACCATGCTCGCGACCTTCTGGGTGGCGGCGGCGATCACGCTCGCGATGTTCTACTTCATGCCCGCAGTCGGCCCCTTCGCCTATCTGTGGCACGGACCGGCCCCGTACATGCCGGCCAGCGAGCTGTGGCAGCCCGAGCTGATCCCGGCGATGCGCCATCATGCGATGCACGTGATCGACCTCGGCCAGCTGCGCGGGCTGGTGTCGGCCCCCAGCTTCCATACCGCCGCGGCGGTGCTCTACATCCTGATCGCCTGGCCGTACCGCCCGCTGCGGTTGCCGGTGCTCGCGATCAACCTGGCGATGCTGCTGTCGACGCCGGTCGAGGGCACGCATTATCTCGCCGACATGCTCGGCGGGGCGGCGGTGGCGCTGACCTCGCTTGGGATCATCGCCTGGCTGGAGCGGCTGCCGCTGCGCACGTCGGTCCGTGGCGACGCGATGGCGCGGCTGCTGGCACCGCGGACCTGACGCGCTATCGCTTGACTTGAGCGCCGATGCCGCTATCGGCGCGCCTTGCCCGGTGGTTCACCACCGGGTGCCGTCCAAGACAGTGGGTGCTCCGGTTCGCCGGCGCTTAATGCCCCACCGAGACGGGGACAGGATTTAATCGGTCGTCGCGCGCGATGCCGGTAGCCATTTCCCCCTCGCAGGACATCCGGTTGGCGTCGCCCGATGCCGGCCGGTCGTAACCGGGCCTGTCGCATGTCGGCCGGCCCAACTGGAGAATGGCATGGAAAGGTCCGACAATGGACAGGGCTGAAAAAGCCGCGGCCGTCGCCGATCTGAACCGCACCTTCACCGAGGTCGGCGTGGTGGTGGTCACCCGCAATCTCGGCATGACGGTGGCGCAGTCGACGACGCTTCGCAACAAGATGCGGGACGCCGGCGCGACCTACAAGGTCTCGAAGAACAAGCTCGCGCGCATTGCGCTCGACGGCACCGATTATCTCTCGCTGGGCGACATGCTCACCGGGCCGGTCGGCCTTGCTGCATCGGTCGATCCGGTCGCCGCCGCTAAGGTGGTGGTCGACTTCGCCAAGGGTAACGACAAGTTCGAGATCGTCGGCGGCGCGATGGGCACCACCGCGCTCGATCTGGCGGGCGTGCAGGCACTGGCGACGATGCCGTCGCTGGACGAGTTGCGCGCCAAGATCGTCGGCCTGCTGGTGGCACCCGCCACCAAGATCGCGACGATCGCCCAGGCACCGGCGGCGCAGATCGCGCGCGTGCTGAGCGCCTATGCCGAAAAGAACGCGGAGACGGAGGCGGCCTGAGCCACCCCCTCACCAACCAACATCCACCTGAACCAAGACACGAAGGAACATCATCATGGCAGACCTGAACACGCTGGTTGACCAGCTTTCGCAGCTTACCGTTCTCGAGGCTTCCGAGCTGTCGAAGCTGCTTGAGGAGAAGTGGGGCGTCTCGGCCGCCGCAGCCGTCGCCGCCGCGCCGGCCGCCGGTGGCGGTGCCG
>NZ_CAHJXA010000090.1 GCF_903644135.1 Sphingomonas bacterium
GGGTGGCGAGCGCGTAGCTGCCGCCCTCGCGCTTCAGCAGCGCCGCCGCCTTGCCGACGATGCGCGCGCCCGTCGCGCCGAGCGGGTGGCCGAGCGCGATCGCGCCGCCGTCCAGGTTTACCTTGCGCTCGTCCAGCCCCAAGTCGCGCATGCAGGCCAGCGCCTGGCTGGCGAACGCCTCGTTCAGCTCGACCACGTCGAGCTGCCCGGCATCGATCCGCCCCCGCAGTAACGCCTTGCGGCTCGCCTCGACCGGGCCGATCCCCATGATCTCCGGCGCGCAGCCCGCCACCGCCACCGACCGGATCCGCGCCAGGATCGCCAGGCCGTGCGAGCGCGCATAATCCTCGCTCGTGACCAGCACGGCCGATGCTCCGTCGGTAAGCGGCGAGGAGGTGCCCGCCGTCACCGATCCGGTCGCATCGAACGCCGGCTTGAGCCCGGCCAGCGCCTCGGCGGTCGTCTCAGGCCGCAGCGTGCC
Organism: Sphingomonas bacterium; assembly: GCF_903644135.1. Taxonomy (GTDB): domain Bacteria; phylum Pseudomonadota; class Alphaproteobacteria; order Sphingomonadales; family Sphingomonadaceae; genus Sphingomonas. The sequence goes on from NZ_CAHJXA010000090.1 coordinate 482, forward strand.
GTCCTCGCTGACCAGGCCTTTCCGGGTCCGGATCGGCACGATCTCGTCGGCCAGCCTGCCGGCGGCGCGCGCAACACCCGCCTTTTGCTGGCTTGCGACGGCGAACGCTTCCTGCGCCTGTCGCGTGATCTGGTACTTGGTCGCGACGTTCTCGGCGGTCTCGCCCATGCTCAGGTAAGCGCCGGCATTGCCAGCGGCGAGCGCGGGGTTGGGCAGCGGATTGAAGCCCATCATCGGCACGCGGCTCATCGACTCAACGCCCGCACAGATAAACGCCTCGCCCGCGCCGATCCGGATCTGGCCCATGGCGATGTGGATCGCGCTCATCGACGAGCCGCAGAAGCGGTTCACCGTCATCCCGCCCACCGACAGCGGCAGATCGGCCAGTAAGCCGATCTGCCGCGCGACGTTCAGGCCCTGCTCGCCCTCCGGAAAGGCGCAGCCCAGGATGACGTCCTCGATGTCGGCGGCATCCACCCCCGTGCGTTCGATCAGCCCGCGGATCACCTGCGCCGTCAGGTCGTCAGGGCGCACGCCGGCGAGCGCGCCCTTGCCGGCGACGTGAAAAGGGGATCGGGCAAAGCCTGCTACGACGACGTTGCTCACCGGTGCTCCTGGGGTTGTTTGCTGGCAACGATATAGATAGCAAAGTGACGTATACGTCAAGAGAAGAAGATGCTAGGCCGTCGGCGCATGGCTGAGCAACAATGGGGATTGTTGCCGGATGCGGAGCCGAGACGTAATCAGACAGGATATCACGGAAGAAAGTAATGGCAGAGGCACATCGCGACGAACGCGTCATCGCCGGGATCAGGCAGGTCGCCGCCGACCTCGGCGTCACCGAGCGCACCCTGCGGTTCTATGAGAAAGAAGGGCTCATCGAACCGCAACGCCTGGGCACGACGCGCGTATACGGCCGCCGCGAGATCGCGCGCATGAAGCTGATCCTGCGTGGCAAGCGGCTCGGCTTCTCGATCGCCGACCTCAAGGACTTCCTGGACCTGTACCGCCCAAGATCCGATCATAATGAGCAAACTCAGTTGCTTGTCACTCGCGTTCGATCCCGTATCGCCGAAATGCTCGCTCAGCAGCAAGCACTGACCGAAACGCTGACGGAGCTTCGCGCAATCGAGGCGGAGGCGCTTGCCAGCCTGGAGGATCAGCCGGTTCTCTCAACTGCTGCGCACCGCTAGATGATTGTCTAGGAAGGCACTGCGGCATGAGTACCCGCGCCTGATCAACCCTGCCTTGCGCCCATTGCCTGAGGCGTAGCTGGATCAGGCGGGCGGCTCGGGGGCATCCAGCAGGGGCAGCGGCGTTCCGAGCACGGCCGTCCGCGCGCGCAGCGCCGCGCGCAGGTAAAGCATCGGCATGGCGAGGAACTGGCGGGCGGTCATGCCCAGGAAGTGGCGCGCGTCGCGCAGGAAATGCGGAACGTCGTGATAGCCCGGCGGCACGATGCGGAAGTCGACCGGCTCGGGCGCGATCAGCATGGCGGCGAACACGCGGAGGAACCGGTGGCGGCGTTGCAGGAGCTTGGGCCCGAATCCGAAATAGCTCTCGCACATCCGGGCCAGCGTCCGCGGGCTGCCGATGTCGGCCCGGGCGGCCCAGCCGAGGATATCACCCGAGCCGGCCTCGTCGACAATCAACTGTTCGATGCGCGCGATCCCGTCCTCATGCTCGGTCGGGGATGGCAAGCGCTCGATGAAAAAGGCGTCGAGGACGCTCTTCACGTCCGCACCGCGATCGCACGCGTGCAGCCGCGCCAGCATCTCCGCCGTCCACCCGGCGCGAAGATGCTGGTCGAGCGGGACGATCCGATCGCGCAGGCTCGCCGCCGAAACGTCGAACAGGCGCGCCCAGCCGCGCGGGGTCGGTTCGATGACGATCGACACCCCGCCTCTCGACTCGGTCGGCATGGTGATGCTGGACGGGCCGATCAGCACGGCGGCGCCAAGTTCGCTGATCGGTCGGCTGCGGGTCTTGATCCGCACGTCCGGCGTCAGCGCCACCCACAGCTTCGGCGATCCGGGCAGCAGCCAGCTACTCGGGCCCTTGAACACCGCGGGATCGGAATCGAGCACCACATAGTCCGCGATCAGCGATCGCAGCGAAGGCGCGGGGCGCTCATACCGCAGGGCGGTGCCGTCGGGCAGGTGCCAGGCGGCCGGGTCGGCATCGGGTTCATGCGTGCCGCTTTCGATCACCCGTCGGCTTAAGCGTGTCTGATAGCTCTTGTAAAGACTTGCCGTTGGCGGCGGACGACTTCGGCTCTACGGCCAGCGACAACAGGGGGATTTCTTAGATGACCAAGCGCACGCACCTCGCCCGTTCGGGCGTGACGTCGACCCGCGGCCTAACGCCGGCCCGCGAGCGGCTGCTGCGTGGCATATTGCTGGGCACGACGGCGATCGTCGGGGTGGCGCTGGCTAGCCCGGCGACGGCGCAGACAACCGTCGCCACGCCGCGACAGGGTGGCACGATCACCGCCCAGAACGCCTATCCGCTGAACGTCGTCGACAGCACGCAGGGGGGTACGGGCGGCGTGTACGTCGGCAACATCTACGACGAGAACAATTATTACGCGAATCGGCCGATCACGCTCAATGGCGTCACCATCAACGCGACCACCAATAGTGGTCCATCGACCGCCGACGCATTCTTCGCGGAGTCGAATCCTGGCAACACCAACAGCGTCAACTTGACCGGGACGAACACCCTCACCACCAGCGTGAATGGCGGTGCCGCCCTGCATGTCACGGCGGGTGCCAATCTGGGCGTCGACCTCGGCGCGGGGACCAGCACGCTGACGGGCAGCTACGGCATCCTTGTCTCCAACCCGGGCTTCTACGTGATATACGGGAACGGGTTCACAGCGAACCTAGTCGGCAGCGGCACGCATGTCGCGGGCGTCAGCGTCAACGCCGGCGGCGACTATTATGGCGGCGTCGATGCCTCGACCGGTCGGCTCAACATCTCAGGTTTCGATACAGGCATCACCGTCACCGTAGGCGACGGCGTTGCCACCGTGAACACGTCCGGCGGCGGCACCATCTCCGCCAATACCACCGGCATCGCCGCCAATGGCCTGAACGGCGCTGGAGCCTCCGTCACCTCCGGCTCGGCGATCACCGTCGGGAGCAGCGGCGTCGGCATCAACGCGGCGTCCAACGGCGGCGCGATCAGCGTCACGACCGTGGCGGGCGGCACGATCAACGGGTCGGGCACCGGCGCCAACGCCAGCAACTACGGCATCTATGCCGCTGGCGCATCGGGCTCCAACAACACCAGCGTCACCGTCGGCGCGGCGATCGGCGGAACCGCGGTGCCAGGCTTTGCCGGCGTCAGCTTCAACGGGTCGGCCGGCGCGGGTGCCACGAACACGTTGCAGGTGAACGCCAATGTCACTGGCCGCGATGCTGGCATCACCACGAACGGTGGCACGGCGGCGCTGGTCGCCGTCACGGTGGCGAACGGCGTCACCGTGTCCGGCGGTACTGGCCTGTTCAATTATTCGGGCGGCGTCACCGTTTCGAACTTCGGCACGATCAGCGGCGTCGGCAATAGCGTCGGAGTCGCGTCCTCGACCGGAATCGTGTCGATCACCAACAACGGGACCGTCTCCGGCACTACAGCATTCCGGAATTACTCCGGTGGACTGAACCTGATCAACCAGGGCACGGTGACCGGCACCGGCGGCACCGCCATCCTTGCATCCGCGAACAGCGCGGCTAGCAACATCAGCCTGCTCGCCGGGTCGGTGATGAACGGCGCGATCACGCTCGGCAACGCCGACGACACGCTCCAGTTCTACAATGGCCAAGGCGCGTCGCCGGCGGCTTCGTTCGGCAGCGTCAACCTGGGCGGCGGTACCAACGCGCTGGTCCTGCGCGGCATCGGCGACGACCGGACTGGCGGAACGGGCGGCAACGGCGCCGCCGGCACGATCGACACCTCGACGATTGCGAACGTCACCAACCTTACCAAGCAGGATGCCGGCACCTGGCTGCTGACCGGCAGCGCAGCTTATACCGGCACGACGACGATCAGCGGCGGCACGCTGGTCGAGAGCAACACCGCGAGCGCGCTGGGTAACGGCACGGTGTCGATCGCCTCGGGCGCGACGTTGGAGATCGCCAACACGACCGGCCTGCTCTACACCAAAGGGACGACCTTCACCGGTGCCGGCACGATCAAATTCACCGGCAACCAGCCGACGGCGATCGGCTATGGCGGCAACGGCAACACGGTCATCAGCCTGTCGAGCGGCGGCCTGATCGACGTCGAGGGCGGCATCGTCAACGGCAGCAGCTCGAGCCAGGGGTTCTACACCGGTAACCAGGGCAGCCTGAACATCGCAGCGGGGGCGATCTTCGACGGCGTCGAGGGCACGGTGATCGTCGACAAGCTGACGGGTAGCGGCACGTTGCGGGGCGGCTATGGCACGTCGGGCAGCACGACGATCGGCATCGCCAACGGCTCGTCGTCGTTCAGCGGCACCATCACCGACGATCCCAACCCCAACAGCCCGTTGAGGCTTATCAAAGTCGGCACCGGCAACATTACGCTCAACAAGTCCAGCAGCTATACCGGTGGCACGACGATCAGCGACGGCGCGCTATCTGCCGCCGTGGTCGACGCGCTCGGCATCGGCGCGGTGACCGACAACGCCGCGCTGCTGTTCCAGACCGCGACCGCGACCGGAACCATCGCCAACGCGATCGGCGGCAGCGGAACGCTTTACGCCCAGACGTTCCCCGTCAACGGCACCCAGACCTATTCCGGCGCGCTGACCGGCGGCCTGGCGCTCAGCATCGGCAACGGCTTTGCGACCAACGTCGTGCTTGGCAACGACGGCAACACCCGTACCGGCACGACGACGATCGGATCGGGCTCGACACTGCAGGGCACAGTCCTGTCGCTCACCAGCGGCGTGGTCACCGACAGCGGCACGCTGACCTTCACCGGCGCGAGCGGCAGCTATGGTGCGGCGATCAGCAGCACCGGCTCCGTGACGGTCGGCCTGGATAACGGCAACACGTTGACGCTGACGGGTGCCAACACCTACTCCGGCATCACTACGATCAACGCCGGCGCGACCCTGCAGGGCAAGGCAGGGATAAATACAGCGACGCGCACGCTGTCCGATACCAGCCCGATCATCGACAACGGCACGCTGTTCCTGTCGCAGAACGGGCAAGGCGGTTCCTACGACGCGTCGGTCACGACCTCCACCGACGGCGGCGGCGCGGTCGCGATCAGCAATACCGGCGCGGGTACGCTGACCCTGAACGGCCAGATCGGCACCGCCACGACGCGCCTCGGTCATCTCGACCTAGCCAACGCCAATGTCGTGCTGGGCGCCAACGTGTTCCTGACCAATGCGCTGACGACCGCCGGCGGTACGCTGACCAACGATGCCGTCGTGACGACCTATGGTAGTGTCGAGGGCGTCTTCGCGACCGGCACGGTGAACAACGGTGGAACAGCGTTCCACAATGCTCAGATCATCGGCGGCAATACGGGCATCAACAGCGTCGGGTCCGCGTCGCTCACAGTGGACAATTACGGTTACATCAAGGGCCAGCAGTTCGAAGGCGTCACCAAGCGCGGTGGCGGTACCCTGACGCTCACGAACGAGGCGTCGGGCGTGATCTACGCGCAGGGCACGCAGGAAGGTACCGCCTGGGGCGTCGGTTCGTACGGCACGTCGTCGCCGACTTCCATCGGCGTCACCAACTACGGCCTGATCGTCGGTGTCGGCTATGGCGTCTACGGCACCAACGCCGCCGACAGCGTAATCAATTCTGGCACGATCGCGGCAGGTACCTATACCGTGCCGAATGCCGGCGATTTCTCGACGGGAACGATCAGCAACGTCGGCGGAACGGCGGGCGTACGCCTCGACGGCGGCGGGCATGTCACCAACAGCACCACGAGCAGCTTGATCGAGGGCAGCCGCGGCGTCTACAGCACCGCGGGCACGCTGGCGCTGACCAACTACGGCACAGTGCTCGGCGCGAGCGCGACGCTCGCCGCCATCGACACGGTGGGCGCGGGCAGCACCGTCACCAATTACGGCACCGTCCAGGGTGGCGCGCAGGGCATCGTCCTCAACAACGGCGGCACCGTCTACAATTACGGCACCGGCAGCGCGATCAAGGGAACCGGCACCACCAACCTGACCGACGCGTCGGGCATTTATTCCAACGGTAACCTGTCGCTGACCAATCAGGGCGCGATCAGCACGGCGCACAGCGGCACGGTCTATGGCGTCGAGGTGCGGGGCGTCGGCACCATCACCAACACCGGCTCGATCACCGCTGCCAGCGGCGCGGCCGGCGTGTACCTCAGCGGCGGCGGCACGATCACCAACGGGTCGAGCGCGTTCACCGCGGCGCAGAATGCGGCGTCGAGCATCCAGGGCAGCACGGCGATCAACGCGGCGGGCGGATCGCTGACCCTCGACAATGCTGGCACCGTCACCGGCCTAATCTCGACCGCGAGCGGCGTACCGCTGACGATCGTCAACCGTGTTGGAGGCACGATCCAAAGCACCGGCGCGACGGGCGATCTGATCTATCCGTCGAACGCGGCGGTGACGATCGTCAACGCGGGGCTGATGCGGGCGGCAGGGTTCTCCGCGACCGGATCACAAGGGACGGGCGCGACCACGATCACCAACGCGGCGACCGGTGTGCTGCGTGGCGGCACCGACACCAGCTATGCCCAGTTCGGCAACGCGGTACAGTATGGCGGCACCGGCACGCTGGTGTTCAGCAACTATGGGTCGGCGACCAGCGACGGCAATCTGAACGCGGTTAACGGCACAAACAGCGGCGTCGTGACGCTCAACCTCTGCGCCGGTTCGACCACGGGCAAGATCGGCCTGGGCAGCGGCAACGACACGATAAACCTCTACACCGGCATCGTCGGCGCGGTGGCGGTCACCACCGCCGATCCCGTCCTGGGCGGCAGCAACACGGTGCTCGTCCGCGCGGCGGGCACGTACGGCGCGGCGACGTTCGGCACCATCAACCTCGGCGGCGGCAGCAACACCATCGCGCTGAACGGCAACGGCACCGAAGCCGTGGCGGCGATAACCGGCCAGCAGGGGTCGCTGGCGCTCAACACCGTCACCGGCCTCACCACGCTGGTGAAGGCGGACGCGGGTAACTGGGTGCTGTCGGGCGCGGCTACCGGCACGACCGCGGCGGCGACCATCTATGCGGGCAACCAGACCAGTACGGGCGCACGCGGCATCCTACAGTTCAGCGGTACGACCGGGCTGACCGGTCAGATCTATCAAAACGGCGTCACCATCCAGGTCAGCGGCAACGGCGCGACCGGCACCGGCACGCTGCACATCGTGTCGGCGGCGGCGGGTCAGTCGGACCTAACCTTCGTGTCGAACAGCACGATCGCCAACGCGATCCGTCTGGAGACGAGCGGTGCGGCGACCCTGCTGCAGGCGAACGCCGGCGTCATCGGTGCCCTGACCGGCAACATCACCACCGGGATCGGCAACAATATCGACGGCCAGGCGATTGCGGCGGCGCAGGCGGTGACCGTCACCGGCGGCGGCACGATCGCGCTGACCGGCGCGAACGGCTGGACCGGGCTGACGACGATCAGCAACGGCTCGACGCTGAGCGTCGCGGCGGCAGGCAATGTCGGCACGGGGGGCTTTGCGATCGGCGATGCCGCCACCGCCGGCACGCTCACCACCACCAACGCGGCGGCGATCACGCTGGGCGGCGGCGTCGCGCTGGGCGCGGGCGGTGCGACGGTCATTGTCGCGAACGCCACCGCTACCCCCGGATCGGGCAACACTACCCTGTCGGGCGTCGTCTCCGGTGCTGCGCTGACCAAGACCGGTGCCGGCACCCTGACGCTGAGCGGCAACGAGACCTATACCGGCGCGACGACCATCTCGGCGGGTACTTTGGCGCTGACCGGCGCCGGCTCGATCGCGGCGTCATCGGGCGTCGTCGATAACGCCACCTTCACCATCGCGGGGCATAGCGGCGGGACGACGATCGCCGGACTGTCCGGTGCGGGCGGCGTGACGCTGGGGGCCAACACGCTGACGCTCAGCAACGGCGGTGCCTATGCTGGCGTGGCGTCGGGGACCGGCGGTCTGACGATCGCGGCGGGAACCGAGATCCTGACCGGCGACAACAGCTACACCGGCACGACAACGCTCTCTGGCGGCAGCCTGACGCTCGGCAACGGCGGCACGACGGGCTCGGTGGCGGGTCCGATCGCGCTGACGGCGGGCGTGCTGACGATCAACCACTCCAACGCGGTGACGCTGGCGAGCGCGATCAGCGGCGGCGGTAGCCTGGTCCAGGCGGGAACCGGCACGACCACCCTGTCGGGGGCTAACACCTATATCGGGACGACGACGGTATCGGCGGGGACGCTGGCGCTGTCGGGTGGCGCGGCGATTGCGGACACCGGTGCGGTGAGCGTGGCGGGCGGGGCGACG
>NZ_CAHJXA010000091.1 GCF_903644135.1 Sphingomonas bacterium
GAGGATGCAGCGGCGCCCTGGATCGGCGCGCGCGACTGGGCGGTGCTGCTGCTGCTGTACGGCGCGGGGCTGCGCATCGGCGAGGCGCTGACGCTGACGGCGGCGGTGCTGCCGCTCGGCGAGACGCTGGCGGTGACCGGCAAGCGCGCCAAGACCCGGATCGTGCCGCTGTTGCCGCAGGTGCGCGCGGCGGTGGAGGCCTATGCCGAGCAGACGCCCTGGCCGGTGCGGCGCGACGAGCTGCTGTTCCGTGGTGCCAAGGGCGGCCCGTTGTCGGCGGCGGTGGTGCGCCGGTCGGTGCGCGGCGCGCGCGGCCGGTTGGGGCTGGGCGAGCGAACCACGCCGCACGCGCTGCGCCACAGCTTCGCCACCCACTTGCTGGGGCGCGGGGCTGACCTTCGCTCGTTGCAGGAGCTGCTGGGGCACGCCAGCCTGTCGTCGACGCAGATCTACACCGCGGTCGATGCGGCGCACCTGCTCGACGTGTACCGCAACGCACATCCGCGGGCGTAACCGCAACCCGGCGCGCGCCGGGCCGTTATCGCCCGATGACCGACACCAGGACCGAAACCGACTCGATTGGCGCGATCGAGGTTCCCGCTGACGCTTATTGGGGGGCGCAGACGCAGCGATCGATCGAGAACTTCCCGTTCGGCGCGCGCGAGCGGATGCCGATCGAGATCATCCACGCGCTCGCCTTAGTGAAGCAGGCGGCGGCGCGGGTGAACCGCGGCCACGGCCTTCCCGCCGACAAGGCCGACGCGATCGAAGCGGCCGCCGCCGAAGTGGTGGCGGGCAGCCTCGACGACCAGTTCCCGCTGGTGATCTGGCAGACCGGCAGCGGCACCCAATCGAACATGAACGTCAACGAGGTGATCGCCGGCCGCGCCAACGAAGTGCTGGCAGGCACGCGCGGCGGCAAGACGCCGGTTCATCCCAATGACGACGTCAACATGGGGCAATCGTCAAACGACAGCTTCCCGACCGCGCTCCACATCGCGGCGGCGCTCGCCTGCCGCGACCGCCTGTTGCCCGCGTTGAAGTGGCTGCGCGATGCGCTGCTCGCGAAAGCCGAGGCGTGGAGCGACATCGTCAAGATCGGCCGCACTCACCTGCAGGACGCGACGCCGCTGACTTTGGGGCAGGAGTTCAGCGGCTATTACACCCAGCTCCACCTCGCCTATGTCCGCACCGAACTGTTCGTTGCCCATGCGCTGTCGCGGCTGGCTCAGGGCGGCACCGCGGTCGGCACCGGCCTCAACGCTCCTGCCGGCTTCGGCGAGGCGTTCGCGCGGGAGATATCCGCACTGACCGGCTTCACCTTCGAGACCGCGCCCAACAAGTTCGAGGCGCTGGCGTCAAACGACACGCTGGTCGACCTGTCGGGGCGGCTCAACAGCCTGGCGGTGGCGCTGACCAAGATCGCCAACGACATCCGCCTGCTCGGCTCCGGCCCGCGCTGCGGGTTTGGCGAGCTGGACCTGCCCGCCAACGAGCCGGGCAGTTCGATCATGCCCGGCAAGGTCAACCCGACCCAGTGCGAGATGCTGACGATGGTCGCCGGGCAGGTGATCGGCAACCATGTGGCGGTCACCGTCGGCGGGATGCAGGGGCATCTGGAGCTCAACGTGTTCAAGCCGCTGATCGGCGCGGGCGTGCTGCGCTCGATCGACCTGCTGAGCGTCGGCATGGAGACGTTCGCCGCCAATTGTGTCGACGGGCTGGAGGCCAATCGCGGCCGCATCGCCGAGTTGCTCGACCGTTCGCTGATGCTGGTCACGGCGCTCGCGCCCGAGATCGGCTACGACAACGCCGCCAGGATCGCCAAGCACGCCCATGTCGAAGGCCTGACGCTCAAGGAGGCGGGGCTGGCGCTGGGGCTGGTCGATGCCGCGACCTTCGACCGCGTGGTGCGGCCGGAGGCGATGCTGGGCGGTTGAACCGGAACCCGCCGACGCTCCATGCGCTTGGCATTGTGAACACAATCAGGGGCTATGGACATGAGTGTGACGACGGTAGGAGCGCTCATCGGCGGCGCGATCGACGACATCTCGGGCGGCAGCCCGGCCGAAGGGGCGCTGATCGGCGCGGTGACGGCCAACGTCCTGAAGGTCGTGCTGCCGGCGGTCGTTACCTATGCGGTCGGCTGGGGCGTGCTGCGCGGGCTGGCGCATCTGCGCGAGGCGCTGGCGATCGGGAATAAGCAGCCAGGCTGATCGCCGCGGCCTGGACTGTCAGCTTGACCTCGCCGACTTGACCCCACTGGCCGGCGCGGCCACTAGGCCCGCCATGCCCAGCACCCCCGCCGACCCGCATAACTTCAAGCGGCGGGGGGTATTGTTCGTGCTGTCATCGCCATCCGGCGCGGGCAAGTCCACGATCGCCCGGCTGCTGCTTGCCGACGAGCCCGAGCTGGACATGTCGGTATCCGCCACCACCCGCCCGATCCGCGCCGGTGAGGTCGCGGGCCGCGACTATCACTTCGTCGACATCGAGGAATTCCGCCGCATGGTCGCGGAGGACGAGTTCCTCGAATGGGCACACGTCTTCGGCCACCGCTACGGCACGCCGCGCGCACAGGTTGAGGCGATGCTGGCGGCGGGCAAGGACGTGCTGTTCGACATCGACTGGCAAGGTGCGCAGCAGCTGTTCCAGATCGCCGGCGGCGACGTGGTGCGGGTGTTCATCTTCCCGCCGTCGATGGAGGAGCTGCGCTCACGCCTATCCAAGCGCGCCACCGACGTGCCCGAGGTGATCGACGCCCGCATGGCACGCGCGGCGAACGAGGTGAGCCACTGGGACGGCTATGATTACGTGCTGGTCAACGACGATGTCGAACGCTGCTTCGCAGGGGTGAAGACGATCCTGGCGGCGGAACGGTTGAAGCGCTCGCGCCAGACCGGGCTGATCGGGTTCATCCGCAAGTTGACGCGGTAGGTCTCACCCTAACCCTTCCGGCGCTTCGCGCCTCCCTCCCTATCCCATTGGGAGAGGGAAGGGGCCCGCTCGGCAAGCCGAGTGGGAAGGGTGAGGGTGAAGACGTGTCACCCCATCGCCCGCCCGAGCACCCGCGCCAGCCGCGCCGCGAACGCGCGCGGGTCGCTCGGTAGCTCGCCATCAGCGATCCGCGCCTCGTCGAACAACAGCCGCGCCGCGTCGTCACGCAGCTCCGCGTCGTCATCCCCCAGCCCGCTCAATCGCCCGATCAGATCGTGGCGCGGGTTGATTTCCAGCACCGGCTTGGCCGCGCTGCCGCCGCGGCCGCCCTGCGCCATCAGCTTCTCCATCTGGCGATCCATGCCATGCTCGGGCGCGACGAGGCAGACCGCGCTTTCGGTCAGCCGCTCCGACGCGCGCACGTCGCCGACCTCCTCGCCCAGCGCGGCCTTGACCGCGGCGATGAAGCCCGCGACCTCGTCCGACGTCTCGGCGGCCGGAGCCTCGCCCTCGACCAGCGGGATCAGCGACAAATCGGCCTGCCCCTGCGTCACCGACTTGAACGGCTTGCCATAGTAATCCGCGCCGGCGGTGACCCAGAAGCTGTCGATGCCGTCGGCGAGCAGCAGCACCTCGATGCCGCGGGCACGGAACCCCTCCAGCTGCGGCGAGGCGGCGAGCCGGTCGAGATCGCTGCCCGTCGCATAGTAGATCGCGGTCTGGTTCTCCTTCAGCGCCTCGCCATAGTCCTTGAGCGAGCGCCAGCCGCCCGCCGACGCCGTCGTCTTGAAGCGGGACAGGTTCAGCAGTTGCTCGCGGCGGGCGTAATCCTCGTACAACCCTTCCTTGATCGCCGCGCCGAAATTGTCCCAGATCGCGGCAAATTTGTCAGAGTCGTTCTCGGCCAGCTTCTCCAGCTCAGACAGCACGCGGTTGGCGACGCCCTTCTGGATCGCGGCGAGCACCGGGCTCTGCTGGATCATCTCACGCGAGACGTTGAGCGGCAGGTCGTTCGAATCGACCAGCCCGCGCACGAAGCGCAGGTAGCGCGGCAGGATCTCCGCCTCGTCGGTGATGAACACGCGGCGGACGTACAGCTTCACCCGGCCGCCGCGATCCTGGTCGAACAGGTCGTACGGCTTAGTCTCGGGAATGAAGGCGAGCACCGAATATTCGTGGCGGCCCTCGGCGCGGTAGTGCAGCGTCAGCGCCGGCTCGTCGAACTGACCGGCGACGGTGCGGTAGAAGTCCTTGTATTCGTCGGCGGTGATGTCCGACTTGGGCCGGGTCCACAGCGCCGCGCCGTCGGCGATCTGCTTCGCCTCGGCATCGGGCTTGTCCTTGATGGAGATAACGACCGGGACATGGCCCGACTGCGCCTTGACGGTACGCTCGACCTTGAAGCCATCGGTATAGTCGGCGGCATCCTCCTTGAGGTGCAGCGTGACGCGGGTGCCGCGCGCCGGAGCGTCGGCGGCGTCGACCGGCTCGATGGTGTAGGTGCCCTGGCCGTCCGAGGCCCAGCGCGCCGCCGCATCGCCGCCGGCGCGGCGCGAGACGACCTCGACGCGGTCGGCGACCATGAAGGCGGAATAGAAGCCGACGCCGAACTGGCCGATCAGCTGGCTGTCGCCGGCCTTTTCGGCATCGGCCAGCCTGTCCATGAACGCGCGCGTGCCGGAGCGGGCGATAGTGCCCAGCGCCTCGCCCATCTCGGCCTCGGTCATGCCGATGCCATTGTCCTCGATTGTCAGCGTCTTTCCGTCAGGGTCGAGGGTGATGACGATCTGTGGCTGGCCGTCGTCGCCCAGCAGCGCGGGATCGCTCAGCCCTTCGTAGCGCAGCTTCTCGCACGCATCGGCGGCGTTGGAGATCAGCTCGCGCAGGAAGACATCCTTGTCCGAATAGACCGAATGCACCATCATGTGCAGCAGCTTGGCGACATCGGCCTCGAAGCTGCGGGTCTCCCCGGCGGGGGCGGTGTCGGTGGTCGTCATAGCGTATCGGGCTCCTGCGGATGATTCGGGCGGGAGATGGACGCCGGAAGCGGTCCTTTCAACATCCGACCGACAACGGGTCAGATGCCGGCATACCAATCGTAATCGACATTATCCTCCCAATAGCCGCCCTTGCCCTTGCCGATCCCGGCAAGGCTCGCGACCGCGTCGATGCCCATGATGTATTTCGCCTGTTTGTAGCCGAGCTGCCGCTCCACCCGCAGGCGCACGGGCGCGCCGTGAGCGACGCTGAGCGGCGCGCCGTTCATCGCCAGCGCCAGGATCGTCTGGGGGTGAAAGGCGTCGATCAGGTCGATCGACTCGTAATAGGCGTGACCGGCGATCAGGTCTGCGCAGCGGAAGACGACATAGCGCGCGCTCTGCCGCACCGTCGCCGCCTTGAGGATGGTGCCGAGCAGCGGCCCCTGCCACTCGCCGATCGCGCTCCAGCCCTCGACGCAGTCGTGGCGAGTGATCTGGCGGCGCGCCGGCATCGCGCCGAGCTGGGCGAGGCCAAGCGACAGCGGCCGGTCGACCAGCCCGCCGACCTGCAGCCGATAGTCGGCGAAGCGGCCGTCGACCAGCGCCTGGTAAGCAGGCGTGCCGGGGTTGGCGGTGCCGTTGGCGCGGAACACCGGCGACATCTGCGCGCGCGTGAACTCCGGCGCGAGCGCCCCGCGATCGCTGAGCGCGCGTTGCAGGCCGCGCTGGATGTCCTCGCCCGCGAACAGGATGCGCCGCGCGGCGGGCACCTGCACTACCTTGTCGCAGCCGGCGAGGAGCAGTCCCGCGCCCGCGCCCACCAGATTGCGCCGCGAGATCATGCCGGCACCCGCCACCAGCCCGAGACCATCGACCGCACCTCGTTGACCACGCCCGCCAGGATGACCAGCACTAGATGGACGACGGTGAAGCCGCCGAGCAGGCTGGCGGCGAGGAAGTGTACCGAACGCGCCGACTGGCGGCCGCCGAACAGCTGCAGCAGCCATGGCCATGCCGCGTCCATGCCGGGCGACAGCGCCAGCCCGGTGGCGATCATCAGCGGCAGCAGCGCGAAGATCACCGCGATGTAGCTCCATTTCTGCAGGCTGTTGTAGCGAAGCGGCTGCTCGGGGTCGTGGAAGTGGAAGTCGAGATGATGGCGGACGTCATCGATCAAATGGTGCGGTGACACGTCCTCGCGCCGGATCGCCAGGTCACGCTGGAAGTGGCGATTGAGCAGGCTGGCGACCATGTAGATCAGCAGCCCGAAGGCGAACACCAGCGCGAACATCAGGTGCCAGCGCCGCGAGATCGCAAGATTGTAGCCCGACGGGATCGTCAGCCAGCCCGGGAAATGCGGCAGGCTGGCCCAGGCATGATCGAAGTTCGCGCCATACCGTCCCCAGTAGAGCCGCGGATGCGCGTTCGAGATACCAAGGCCGGAGCCGAGCAGGATAATGAGCGCGACGGCGTTGGTCCAATGCCACAGCCGGGTGGCGAGCCGATGCCGGCGCAACGAGGTTCCGGGGGCGGGCGACACCATTCCCGTATTGTAGCATCTCAGCGTCATGCCAGACCAGCCCGCCCGACCAGCGGACGACGCGGTACGGCCGAAAGAAAGATCGCAAGTCATGCGGCTTCCGCGACAGCGCTTCGTTGTCCGCAGCCGGCATCTGCCGTGAAAGATTGGAGAAAGCCCGATGGCCGTTAAATTTGCAGGAACACTGAACGCGATCAACCGCGGTCTCGACGGGACCAAGGCCGCCAAGGGCGCGGACATGGTGGAAGATTGGGAAGCGGCGCTGGCCGAAGTCGACGTCACCGGAGCCAAGGGCATCCTGCGTGACCTGGCAGCGTTGCGCAAGCAGCTGGAACGCGGCGAGCCGGATGCCGACCGCATCCACGCCCTCCTCCATCGCTTGGGGGTCGCCACCGTCAAGATCGCCGACAAGGCCGGCACCTCGCAGGAGAAGCTGAAGGCGCTTGGCGAAGCCCTGACCGAAGCGGGCGAGGACGCCCCGGACGAGGAAGAAGATACCGCCGCCGCCGCCGCTCCCAAGCGGGCGCGCAAGGCGAAGTGACGGTGCGGGGACGGGAGAGCGATCTTCCGTCCCCCATCCGCCGTGTAGATCAGCCGAGCGCCGCCATCTTCTGTTCGGCCTGGCGGTCGAGTTCGGCGCGGCTCTTCTTCTCGGCGGCGGTCTTCAGCTGGCCGCAGGCAGCGTCGATGTCGCGGCCGCGCGGCGTCCTGACCGGGGCGGAAATGCCAGCCTCGAAGACGATGGTCGAGAACGCCCGCACCCGCTCAGGCGTCGAGCACTCGTACGGCGCGCCCGGCCATGGATTGAACGGGATCAGATTGACCTTGGCGGGCAGGCGATAGTGGCGGAGCAGCCGCACCAGCTCGTGCGCGTCGGCGTCGCTGTCGTTCAGTCCACGCAGCATGACATATTCGAAGGTGATCCGGCGCGCGTTGTTGGCACCGGGATAGTCGGCGCACGCCTGGAGCAGCTCGTCGATGCCGTATTTGCGGTTGAGCGGCACGATCTCGTCGCGCACCTCCTTGGTCACGGCGTGCAGCGACACGGCGAGGTTGACGCCGATCTCCTCGCCCGCACGCGCCATCATCGGCACCACACCCGAGGTGCTGAGCGTGATCCGCCGCTTGGACAGCGCCAGCCCGTCGCCATCCATGACGAGGCGCAGCGCGTCGCGGACATTGTCGAAATTATACAGCGGCTCGCCCATGCCCATCATGACGATGTTGGTCAGCATCCGCCCCTCGGGCTGGCTCGGCCACTCGCCCAGGCTATCGCGCGCGAGCATGACCTGGCCGACGATCTCACCGGCGGTGAGGTTGCGGACGAGGCGCATCGTGCCGGTGTGGCAGAAACGGCAGTTGAGGGTGCAGCCGACCTGGCTGGAGACGCACAGGGTCCCGCGATCGGCATCGGGGATGAAGACCATCTCATAGTCCTGCGCATCGGGACTGCGCAGCAGCCATTTGCGGGTGCCGTCGCTCGACACCTGCGCCTCGATCACCTCCGGCCGGCCGACGACGAAGCGTTGTTCGAGCCAGGGGTGCTGCGCGCGGGCGATGTCGGTCATGCTCGCGAACTCGGTCGCGCCGCGATTGTAGAGCCAGTGCCAGATCTGCTTGGCGCGTAGCTTGGCCTGTTTCGGTTCCATGCCGGCGTCGAGCAAAGCGGTGCGCAGCTGGTCCTTGCCCAGCCCGATCAGGTCGACGCGGCCGTCGGCGCGCAGCGCCACCGCGCGCGGCACGGGCACGGGGTCGATTAGCCCGGGGATGGGCATTGGCGGCGCGAAGCTGTCGAGCATGGCGGTGCCTTAGCCCGAAACGCCGCGATTTGCCATCCCGCCGCCGTCAACGGAGCGCGGCCGCGATGCGTCGGCGCACAATCGCGCGGAAGAACAGATACTGGCCGGCGAACAGGACGAGCTTGGACGATGCAGCCCAGATGCCGAACACCGCCGCAGCGGTCCTGACCGGAACGGTGAGGATCAGCGCCAGGTTGAGCAGCCCGGTGATCAGGATCAGTCCCGCCCAGACGAAGCCCGACGCCACCACCAGCCGCCGCGGCAGCCGCGCCATCGCGATCGGCGGCACGTAGCGCCCAATCCATCCCGGCTGGAGCATCGCCAGGCCGATGATCAGGTAGGCGGCGCTGACCTGGAAGAACAACGGTCGCGCATCGTTCAGCGCCAGCGTGACGCCGCCGACCACGCCGACCAGCAGCAGCATCGCCCATTGCATCGCCGCGATCCGCTGCCGCCGCCAGCGCATCCAGCCGAGCTGTGCGAGACCAAGGACCATGCCGGACACGGTCGCGACGACCAGGCTGCCGGTGATCGCGAGGAGCATGTAGAAGCACAGGGTCGAGGCAAGATCGATCGCCAGCGGCCGGATCGCGAACACCAGCGCGGACATCTCGACCCGCCGTCGCTGGCCGGGGTTCGCCAGCGAGGCCAGGTCGTCGCTCATCGCCCCGCACAGGCCAGCGCGGCGGCGTCGATCGCCGTCGCCGCACCCGCCAG
>NZ_CAHJXA010000092.1 GCF_903644135.1 Sphingomonas bacterium
CAGGCAGACGCCGCGCGCCATCGCTGCGCCGGCACCGCCCGGCCCCGGCGTGCTCGCGACGCCCCACAAGGCTGGCGGCACGATCTCGGTGCGGCGGCGCAGGTCGCCGATCCCCTGCACATCGAACGGCAGGATCGCGATCCAGCCCTTGCCCAGCTCCAGATAGGTGTCCCCGACCTCCGACCCGGTGAGCGCAGGCGAGAAGCGCTCGTCGTAGATCGACTTGTAGAAGCCGAGCGCCGCCCGGAAGCCCGCCGAGGAGAAGTTCCCGCGCGTGTCCCGGTCGCGCAGCAGCGGCTCGGGCTGTTGCGCGGCAAAGGCGAACAGCGGCTCCGGCCAGTCGAGTAGGTGCAGCGTCGCATAGCGGTCGGGGTGATGGCGCTTGATCGCGCGCGCCATCCGCGTCCAGTCGGCCCAGTCGGTCGGCGGCGCGGGATAGCCGGCCTCGGCGATCAGGTCGCGGCGGTAATATTGCACCCAGCTGTTCGCGGTCCACGGCACCGCCACTGCGCGGCCCTCCACCGTCACCGATGCGACCGTGCTCGGAAAATGACCGGCGAGCAGCGGCGATGCCGGCGGCGGCGGCAGCAGCGCGCCGACCAGCGCCAGTTCGGGCAGCCAATAGCTGCTAAGCATCATCACGTCGGGCAGCGAGCCGCCCGCATAGCCGGTCAGCAATTTCTCGTGCGCGCCCGTCCAGGGGATCGCCTGGACATCGACCGCGATCCCGGTCGCGCGCCGGAACGGCGGCAGCAGCAGCGGCGCGTTCTCACCCGCCGCGCCCATCGCCCACCAGGTCAGCCCATCGCCGCCCCGCACCTGCCCGCACCCCGCCAGCATCGCGCCCGCCCCGACCGCCAGCGCCGTCCGGCGCGAGATCATCGTCATGGTTCGTTGTGGCTCGATGGCCGGTCACCCCTCTCCGACCGGTCGATACCGACGCCGTTGCCCGCACCCAAGCACAAACCGGCGGATCGACATGATCTGGATCACACCGTCACGATAAACTGTTGCATAAGTGCATCACCGCCCCGCTAAAGCTATCGAAAGCCACAGCAATGATTGACGCGGCGGGGCAGACAGGTGGCACGCATCCCGGACATCCGAGGAGATATGATGCCGTCCGTCGCCTATCGCCGCAGCCTCTTCACAGGCGCGATCCTGCTGCTCGCCGCCCCCGTGCAGGCGCAGACCGTGCCGACGCCAGGCGTGGAACAGGCACAGGCCACGCAAGCGGCAGCAGGTGCGCAACAGCCCGCAAATGCCACCACGGCCTCGTCGGCCGAAGGACAAGCCAATGACATCGTTGTCACCGGCTCTCGCATCACCCGGCCCGAGTTCGCCGCGCCCAACCCGATCACTTCGTTCAACTCTGCAGCCATCCAGCAATCGGGCAACACCAACCTCACCAACTTCCTGGAGCGCGTCCCCGCGCTGACCGGCTCGCGCGACTTCACCCAGACGTCGGGCGGCAACGCCGTCTACAGCAACCCGTTCGGCGCGGCGGGGCTGAACGAGCTCAACCTGCGCAACCTGGGCGTCAACCGGACGCTGGTGTTGGTCAACGGTCGCCGTCACGTCGCCGGCGAGGCGAACAGCGCCGCCGTTGACGTCAACAGCATCCCCACCGACCTGATCGAGCGGGTCGACGTGCTGACCGGCGGCGCGTCCGCCGTCTATGGCGCGGACGGTGTGTCGGGCGTGGTCAACTTCATCCTCAAGCGCGACTTCGACGGGGTGTCGGCGCGCAGCCAGTTCGGCATCTCCGACCGCGGCGACGCTGCCAACCGCTTCGCCTCGATCGCCGCCGGCAAGACCTTCGCGGATGGCCGCGCCAACGTGACGATCGCTTATGAGTATAATCTCGACGACCGGTTGCAGAACGACGACCGCGAGTATCTGCGCGCTGATCGCCGGCAATACCTCATCCCCAACGACGCCGCCGCGACCAACCCGCGCCTGCCGAGCAACATACTGGTCGGCGACCTGCGCTATCCCAACGAGTCGCCGATCGGTGCCGTCGACGTCGATGGCGACGGCTATCCCGATTTCAACGGCCTCGGCCAGCCCTATCGCCACGGCACGCCCGCCTCCTATTACTCGACCGGCGGCGACGACACGCCGGTGGCAGGTTTCTACTCGGGCGATCTCGCACCGCGGATCGTGCGCAACGACGCCAACCTGCTGGGCCATTTCGACGTGTCGGACGCGCTCAAGCTGTCGGTCGAGGGCAAGTTCGCGCAGACGCGGGCGACAACCTTCGACTATTATATCGGCACCTACGGCACCCCGATCACGCTCGACAATCCGTTCGTTCCTGCCACGATCCGCAACGCTGCGCTTGCCGCGGGGCAGACCGCTGTTTCGGTCACGCGAGACAACATCGACTATGGCCGCCATGGCGAGAGCGATCTGCGCCGTACTTATCGCGGCGTCCTCGACGCGACCGGGCGGATCAGCGAACACGCCACCTATGACGCCTATTACGAATATGGCCGTACGGACGTTACGATCACCAAGCTGAACGAGCTGCTCAACGACCGCTACATGCAGGCGCTTGATGTCGTCACCAGTCCGACTACGCGCCAGCCGGTGTGCCGCTCCAACCTCACCGGCGGCAATCCCGGCTGCCTGCCCGTCAGCCTGTTCGGCCCCGGCCCGACCAGCCCCCAGGCATTGGCGTTCTTCCAGATAAACGACACCAGCTTCGCGCGCATCACCCAGCAGGTCGCGAACGCCTCGATCAGCGGCGACTTCGGCGCGTTCTTCCGCCTGCCCGGCGGACCGGTGCAGTTCTCGTTCGGTGGAGAATACCGGCGCGAGACCAGCGCCTTCGCGCCGAGCGATAATCTGATCAACAACCGCTTCATCGCCTACACCGAACCGACCCTGGTCGTGCCCTCGGGCGGCAGCTTCAACGTCAAGGAAGCGTTCGGCGAGCTGAACGCACCGATCCTGCAGGGTCAGCGCTTTGCCGAGACGCTGTCGGTCGGCGCGGCCTATCGGTACTCGCATTATTCGACGGTGGGCGACACCAACACCTACCAGTTCAACGGCGTCTATGCGCCGGTGCGGGCGATCTCCTTCCGGGGGTCGTATGGCAAGGCGGTGCGTGCGCCCAACATCGGTGAGCTGTTCCAGCCGGTGAGTGGAGATTCCGCCTTCTTCCAGGACCCCTGCCAGCCCAAGCGGATCGGGCTGGGGACGCAATACCGGGCGGCCAATTGTGCGGCACTGCTGGCGGCGGCAGGTGGCACCATATCCGACGCTCTTCAGACCGTCAGCAACGTCAACGGATCACGATCGGGCAATCCCAATCTCAAGGCGGAGACGGCAACAACCTGGACGGCAGGCGTCGTGCTGCGGCCCGGTTTCCTGCGCGGGCTGACGGCTTCGTTCGACTGGTTCGACATCAACCTCATGGGTGCCATCAACACGCCCGATCCGTCGTCGCTCGCCGACCTGTGCGTCGACTCGCCGACCACCGACAACGCCTTCTGCCGCTCGATCACGCGCGCAACCACCGCCTCGGTCGTCAACGGCGTCACCGCCGTTCGCGGGACGATCATCGGTTATGTCGTGCAGCCGCAGAACGTCGCCAATTTCCGCACGGCAGGCCTGGACGTCAACATCGATTACCTGCTCCGCACCGCTCATGCCGGAACGTTCGACCTGCGCTTGGTCGGCGGCTATCTCAACAGGCTCGAGTTCGTCGGCGTTCCAGGCGCGCCGGTCACCGACAATCTCGACCAGCCGGGACGGCCCAAGTTCAACGCCAACTTCTCGCCGAGCTGGACACTGGCGGGCGTGACGCTGACCTACAACCTGCGCTGGGTGGACGGGACCCGCACGGTCGACAAGCTGACCACCGACAACGATCCCAACTATGCCCCCGCCGCGCAGCTGCGCTACAGCGATCTGTGGCAGCATGACGTGCAGGTCGGCTATGAGGTCAAGGGCGGCATGTCCTTCTACCTCGGCGTGCAGAACCTGACCGACCAGAAGCCCGATCCCGGCAATTCGATCAACCAGCCGATCTCGGCGGTCGGGCGCTATATCTATGCCGGGGTGAAGATCAGGCTGGGCTCGCATTGAGCGGCTTCCAGACGCCTGGTTGACGCCACGCGCATTTGCGCAAAGGTATGGGGCGGATGATACGGGGACGATGGTGATGCGAGGAATGGCGTTGATGGCCGGCGCGGCGTTGCTGGCGGGTACGGCCTCTGCGCAGCAGGCGCCGCCGCCCCACGCCGCCGCCAAGCCGTTCCAGGTCACCTCCCCCAACGGCGTGCGGGACGACCATTATTACTGGCTGCGCGACGACACGCGCAAGAACCCGGAGATGCTCGCCTATCTCGCCGCCGAGAACGCCTATGCCGACGCGCAGCTCGCCTCGCTCAAGCCGCTGCAGACCAGGCTGTTCGACGAGACGGTGGCGCACATCAAGCAGGACGACAGCTCGGTTCCATATCGCAAGAACGGCTATTGGTATGGCTCGCGCTACGCGACCGGTGCCAGCTACCCGATCCTCGAACGCCACAAGGGTGCCGCGACCGCGCCGGCCGAGATGCTGTTCGATCAACCCGCCATGGCGATCGGCCACAATTTCTTCGCGCTGTCCGCCTGGGCGGTCAGCCCAGACAACCGGCTGGTCGCCTGGGCCGAGGACGTGGTCGGCCGTCGCCAGTACGTCCTCCACGTCAAGGACCTCGCGACCGGCGCGCCGATGGCCGACACCATCGCCAATATCGAGCCGGACATCGTCTGGGCCGACGACAACCGCACGGTTCTGTACGTCGAGAAGGACCCGGTGACGCTGCGCGGCTATCGGGTGAAGGCGCACGTCCTCGGCACGCCGGTCGCGAACGACACGCTGCTGTACGAGGAGAAGAACGACACCTACCAGATGGGTCTGGAGCGTACCAGCGACGACAAGTTCATCTGTATCGCGGTCGAGACCACCGTCAGCGACGAACAACGCTGCGCCCCCGCCGCCGCGCCGCGCGTCTTCACCGTGGTCGCGCCGCGCCGGCGCGAGTTCCGCTACAGCTCCGATCATCTGGGCGCGCGCTGGATCATCCGCACCAACAAGGATGCGAAGAACTACAAGCTGGTGACGGTCGCCGATGCCGATCTTGGCAAGGGCACCGCCGCCTGGCGCGACCTGACGCCGGCCAGCGACACCGTGTTCATCGAACAGTTCAAGCCGTTCCAGGGCTTTGTGGCGATCGACCAGCGCGAGGGCGGCAACCGGATGATCCGCCTGCTCGACGACGCGGGTGCCTCGCTGCCGGTCAAGGCCGACGAGCCCGCCTACCGCATGGCGCTCGACGTCAACGAGGAGCCGGCGACATCTTGGGTGCGCTATACCTATGGCTCGCTGGTCACGCCGACGACGACCTACGAGGTCAACGCGAAGACTGGCGAGCGCCGTGTGCTGAAGGTCTCGCCCGTCCCCGGCTATGACCCAGCGAAATATGTCACCGAGCGGGTCTGGGTGCCGGCCCGCGACGGCACCCGAGTGCCGGTCTCGCTCGTCTACGCCAGGACGACCAAACGCGATGGCACCGCGCCGCTGTTCCAATACGCCTATGGTTCCTATGGCATCTCGACCGATCCCGGCGTCGATCCCGGTCGGATCGGGCTGCTCGACCGCGGCTTCGTGTATGCGATCGCGCATATCCGCGGCGGACAGGAGATGGGCCGCGGCTGGTATGACGACGGCCACCTGCTCAACAAGAAGAACAGCTTCACCGACTTCATCGACGTCACCCGCTATCTGGTCGCGCACGGCTATGGCGCGAAGGGACGGGTCGCGGCGCTGGGCGGCAGCGCGGGCGGGCTGTTGATGGGCGGCGTCGCCAACATGGCACCGGCCGACTACAAGCTGATCATCGCGCAGGTACCGTTCGTCGATGTCGTCACGACCATGCTCGACGCGTCCATTCCGCTGACCACGTTCGAATATGACGAATGGGGCAACCCGGCGCAGAAGCGCTATTACGACTACATGCTGAGCTACTCGCCATACGACAACGTCGCGGCCAAGGCCTATCCGGCGCTGTATGTCGGCACCGGATTGTGGGACAGCCAGGTGCAATATTACGAGCCGACCAAGTGGGTCGCCAAGCTGCGCGAGATGAAGACCGACAGCAATCCGCTGCTGTTCCGAGTCAACATGGAGGCCGGGCACGGCGGCAAGTCGGGCCGCTTCGAGCGCTTCCGCCAGAATGCCGAGTGGCAGGCGTTCATGCTCCAGCAGCTCGGGACGGCGGGCTAGCCCCAGCCTGCTTCGTCGAAGGTTACAGCACCGTCATGAGGTCAAGCTCGCCCGACGCAGCCACGGCCAGCTCGGTTCGCTCTCGCCTGCTGATCTTCCTCATCGCCGGCGCGATGTTCATGGAGAATCTCGACGGCACGATCATCACGACGGCGTTGCCGGTCATGGCGCGATCGTTCGCACGCTCGGCAGTCGACCTCAATATCGGGGTGAGCGCCTATCTGCTGGCGCTCGGCACGCTGATCCCCGCCAGCAGCTGGGTTGCGGACCGGTTCGGCACCCGGCGGACGCTGGTGCTGGCGATCCTGGTGTTTACCTTCGCGTCGCTGCTGTGCGGTGCCGCGCAGAACTTGGCACAGTTCGTCGCCGCCCGCGTGCTGCAGGGTACGGGCGGCGCGATGATGGTGCCGGTCGGTCGCCTGATCGTGCTGCGCCACACTCCGGAAGAGCGGCTGATGGATGCGATGGCGACCTTGGTCTGGCCCGCGCTGATCGCACCGGTGCTGGGGCCGCCGCTCGGCGGCTTCATTGTCGTCCATGCCGACTGGCGCTGGATCTTCTACCTCAACCTGCCGCTCGGCCTGATCGCAGCGGCGGCAACGCTGCGCCTCGTTCCCGATCTACGCTCACCCGCCCGGCTACCGTTCGACTGGCTTGGCTTCATCCTGTGCGGTGTGGGCGTCTACGGCCTGATGGCCGGCATGGATCGCGTGGTCGATCGCGCCGATGCGGTCAGCGTCGGCCTGATCCTGCTCGGTGCGGGCTCGCTGGCGATGGCGGTGCGTCATTTTCGACGCGCGCGCCACCCGATGATCGACCTGTCCGCCTTCCGGTTCCCGACCTTTCGGGCTGCGATGCGCGGCGGATCGCTGTCGCGGATGGCGATCGGCAGCGCGCCGTTCCTGCTGCCCCTGCTGTTCCAGGTCGGGTTCGGCTTCGATGCGCAGACGGCCGGCCTGCTGATGCTGGGAGTGTTCGGGGCCAATCTCGGCATGAAGGCAGTCACGTCCGGCATCCTGCGCCGGGCAGGGTTTCGGTCCGTGCTGCTGGTCAGCGGCCTGCTGTGCTCGTTGTCGCTTGCCGCCTGCGCGATGCTGACCGCGCGCACCGCGCTGCCGCTGATCGTGCTCGTGCTCCTGCTCGGCGGCGCGACTCGCTCGATGCAGTTCAGCACCTTGACGATGATCAGCTTCGCCGACCTTCCCAAGCCGCTGATGAGCGGTGCCAACGCGCTTGCCAGCACCATCGGGCAACTCAGCCTGGGGGCCGGCATCACTCTTGGGGCGATGAGCATCCGGCTTGGCGCGCCTCTGGGGCTGGCCATCGGTGCCCGCCCGGCGGCGGCTGCCTATGCGGGTGCCTTTCTGATCGTCGCCGCGGTCAGCGCTGTCGGCGCGCTGGAGGCGCTGCGATTGCCGTATGACGCGGGCAGGCGATTTGCAGGAGCGGTACGCTGATGCGGGTCAGTGCTTCAACGGTGCTGGAGCGCTGCGGCCAAGCTCTCGTTGACGCGTGCCAGCGCGGCCTCCATCGGCCGCTCCTCCCCCATCACGGCGAAGCTGCCGGTCAGCGCAAACGCGCAATGGCCATGAACCGTCGCGATCAGCGAGCGCGCGAGGATCGCGGCTCGCCCATCCGCAGGCTCGCCCAGCGCCGACGCCACTTCCGCCGACACGATCCCGGTCAGGGCCCCACGGATTTCGGCATCGCTGTCCGGCATCGCCATGCCGACGGGCAGGCGATGGTCGTAGATCGCCGTCCATAGATTGGGATGATCGCCGGCGAACGCGAAGTACGCTTCGACCAGCGCACGGATGCGGTCGTCACCCGCGACAGCGAGCGCTGCGCGAAGGTGATCCGCCCACAGGCCAAAGGTACGGGTGTTGATCGCCAGCACCAGCGCGTCGGCGCTGCCGAAGACGTTGTAGACCGTGCCGACGGAGTAACCGATCCGCTTCGCCACCTCGCGCGCGGAGAAGCGGGCGAAACCCTGCTCGGCCATCAGCGCGTGCCCCGCCGCGAGGATCAGCTCCTCCAGCTCATCGCGCGTATGATCCGACCGGCGTCCCATGCCGCTCGATAACAAGGAACTGAACGATGTCGAATTATATTATTGAGCAGCGCTCATTTGTTTGCTAGGCGAAGAAGACGGAGGATTGATCGATGGCCGCACCCGACCTGTCGCTGCTCGGCAAACGCCGCTTCGCGCCCCTGTTCGTCGTCCAGTTCCTGGGCGCGTTCAACGACAACCTGCTCAAGTTCGCGCTGCTGTTCCTCGCCAATTTCGGCCTGTACGCAGCCGCGCCGGACAAGGCGGAGATGCTGGCGACGGTCGCCACGGGCCTGTTCATCCTGCCCTATTTCCTGTTTTCGTCGATCGCCGGCCAGCTCGCCGACGGCCATGACAAGGCGCTGCTGGTCCGCTGGGTCAAGGCGGCGGAGGTCGTCATCATGGTGCTGGCGCTGGTCGGCTTCCGGCTATCGTCGGTGCCGGTGCTGCTCGCCTGCCTGTTCCTGATGGGGTGCCACTCGACCATCTTCGGCCCGGTCAAATATTCGATTCTGCCGCAGCATCTGGGACCGCACGAGATCATGGGCGGTACCGGCCTGATCGAGGCAGGGACGTTCCTTGCGATCCTCG
>NZ_CAHJXA010000093.1 GCF_903644135.1 Sphingomonas bacterium
GAGGGTGACGGCGTCGCCGCGCTTGGCACTGCCGGCCGGGCTGCCTGGCGCGACGGGCGCGGGAGTGCGAGCGGGCTGAGCGGCGCGGGCGATGCCGTCGATACCGTGATTACGCGCGCCGGCGATGAAGGCGACATGCTGGTCTGGCGCTTCGCCCAGCCGGTGCGGCACAGCCCGATCGAGGCCTTGGCGGCGGCACTCTCGGGCGAGATCGGCGATCGACTAGGGGCGGCCGGCGTCATGGCGGCGCTGGTCGACCGGGAAGGGCGAGTGGAGGCGATGACCCGCGCGCTCGCCAGCCGTGCGCTCGGCAGCAGCGAGCGCGACACGGGAATGGACATGGCGACGCTGCTCGCCACCGACGCCGACCGGCTCCGTTTCGCGCGGGAAGGGAGTGGCGGCCGCCCGCTGCGCCTGCTGCCGGTGCCGCTGGAGCCGGGCGAAGGTGCGACCCTGCTGGTCCTACTGGACGAAAACGAGGTGCCGGCGGTCGACGCGAAGGCAGCGACCCATATCAGTGGCCTGGTCGCCTTGCTGCCGCTGGGCCTGGCGCTGGTCGGGCGCGACGGGCGGTTCCTTCAGATCAACGAGGCGTTCCTGCGCGCGGCGCAGGTCGATCCCGCTGCGCCGCCGCTCTATCCCGGCGACTTGGTGGTACGCGAGGACAAGGCGGCGATTGCCGACGCCGTGCGGCGCGTCGCCGGCGGCGCGACGACGCTGACCGCCGACATGGCGATCCGGCTGAAGGACCATCCCGGCGAACCGGTCGTCCTCACCATCGCTGGCGCGCGCGGGCTAGGTGATGCGGCGGTGCTGCTCAGCCTCAAGGACAATTCGGAGGAGCTGCGGCTGAAGCGCGAAGTGGCGCAGGCGACCAAGATGCAGGCGGTCGGGCAGTTGGCGGGCGGCGTCGCGCACGACTTCAACAACATCCTGACCGCAATCATCGGCCATTGCGACCTGATGCTGATGCGCCATTCGCCCGGCGACAGCGACTATGACGATATCCAGCAGGTGCGCGCCAACTCCAACCGCGCCGCCAGCCTGACCCGCCACCTCCTCGCCTTCTCGCGGCAACAGACGCTGCGGCCGCAGATATTGCAGCTCCCCGATGTGGTGTCGGAGGTGTCGATCCTCCTCAAGCGGCTGCTGGGCGAGACGGTGAAGCTGGTAGTCACCCATGGCCGCGACCTGGGTGCGGTGCGTGCGGACCCCGGCCAGCTGGAGCAGGTGGTCGTCAACCTGGCGGTCAACGCCCGCGATGCGATGCTCAGCGCCAATCCCACTGGCGGCGGCACGCTGACCATCCAGACTCGCTCGGTCTCGGCCGCCGAGGTCAAGCGGATGAACTCCGACATCCTGCCGCCGGCCGACTATACCGCCCTGGTGGTCAGCGACACCGGCACCGGCATCCCGATCGAGAACCTGCCCAAGATCTTCGAGCCGTTCTTCACGACCAAAGAGGTGGGGAAGGGCACCGGCCTCGGGCTCTCCACCGTCTATGGCATCGTCAAGCAGTCGGGCGGCTGGATCTTCGCCGACTCCGCTCCGGGCAAGGGTGCGACCTTCACCATGTACCTGCCGGTCCACGCCGCGACGGCAGCGGCACCAGTGCGCGGCGTCCGGTCGCCAGCCAAGCCGATGGACACCTGGGGCACCGGCACCGTCCTGCTGGTCGAGGACGAGGACATGGTCCGCGCCGTTGCCGAGCGTGCACTGGCGCGACAGGGCTATAGCGTCCTGACCGCCGAGAACGGCGAGGCGGCGCTCGACCTGATCGAGCGGAACGGCCGCCCCGACCTGTTGATCAGCGACGTGGTGATGCCCGGCATGGATGGCCCGACCATGGTCCGCCACGTCCGGACCCGCTACCCCGACCTGCCGATCCTGTTCATGTCGGGCTATGCCGAGGAGCAGCTGCGCAAGTCGATCGATCTCGACAATGTCGCCTTCCTGGCCAAGCCGTTCTCGGTGCAGCAACTGGCCGCCGCCGCCCGCGCGGCGCTCGCAACTCCTTGAGGCAAAAGGGGCTGGCTTTGTTCCGGTCGCGATACTAAAGCGGCGACAATGGCCGCGAACGGTATCCTGATCGTCGAAGACGAGCCCCTGATCGCGATGATGCTGGAGGATTTCGTCGAGATGTCCGGCAAGTCGGTGATCGGCAGCGCCGACAACGTCGCTGCCGCCATCAAGGCGATCGAGGGCGGCGGCGTCGAGGCGGCGATCCTCGACCTGAACCTGCGTGGCGGCGAGAAAAGCACGCCGGTCGCGGCGGCGTTGAGCGCGCGCGGCATCCCGTTTGTGTTCGCCACCGGTGGCGGCGACGACAGCGTCGACGCGAGCTTTCGCGACCGCCCCTGCCTCCATAAGCCGTTCACGATGGAGAGCGTCGAGCAGGTCCTCGCCTCCTTCTGACGCTTGCGTGCGCGTTGGGCGCACAGCATAGCGCCGCGGCTATGAGCAACCGTTTCGACAAGTCCCGCCTGCCCAGCCGTCATGTCTCGGTCGGCCCCGAGCGCGCTCCGCACCGCAGCTATTATTACGCGATGGGGCTGACCGAAGAAGACATCGCTCGTCCGTTCGTCGCGCTCGCCTCCGCTGGCAACGACAGCGCGCCGTGTAACACCTTGCTCGACGTCCAGGCCGACGCGGCACGCGCCGGCGTTATCGGGAATGGCGGGATGCCGCGCCGCTTCAACACCATCACCGTCACCGACGGCATCGCCATGGGCCACCAGGGCATGAAGTCGTCGCTGGTCAGCCGCGAGGTCATCGCCGACTCGGTCGAGCTTTCGGTACGCGGCCATTGCTACGACGCGCTGGTGGGGTTCGCCGGGTGCGACAAGTCGCTGCCCGGGATGATGATGGCGATGCTGCGGCTCAACGTGCCGTCGATCTTCGTCTATGGCGGCTCGATCCTGCCCGGCCGCTTCCACGACAAGGACGTGACGGTGGTCGACGTGTTCGAGGTGGTCGGCAAGTTCGCCGCCGGCGCCTGCCCGATCGAGGAGCTGCACGCGATGGAGAAGGTGGCCTGCCCTGGTCATGGCGCGTGCGGCGGCCAGTTCACCGCCAACACCATGGCCTGCGTCGGCGAGGCGATCGGGCTGAGCCTGCCCAACAGCAACATGGTCCCCGCGCCCTATTCGACGCGCGAGCAGATCGCGGTGGCGGCGGGGCATCAGGTGATGGAGCTGGTCGAGCGGGGCCTGCGCCCGCGCGCCATCTGCACGCGCGCCGCCTTTATCAACGCCGCGCGCGTGGTGGCGGCCACCGGCGGCTCGACCAACGCCGCGCTGCACCTGCCGGCGATGGCGAACGAGGCGGGGATCGACTTCGACCTGTTCGACGTCGCCGAGGCGTTCCGTTCGACGCCGTACATCGCCGACCTCAAGCCCGGCGGGCGCTACGTCGCCAAGGACATGTACGAGGCGGGCGGTGTCTACATGCTGATGAAGACGATGCTGGCGGGCGGCTTCCTTGACGGCGACTGCATGACCGTCACTGGGCGCACCTTGGGCGAGAACATCGATCAGGTGACCTGGAACCCCGACCAGAAGGTGATCTACGACGTGCGCACGCCGTTGTCGCCGACCGGCGGCGTCGTCGGCCTGCGTGGCAGCCTCGCCCCCGAGGGCGCGATCGTGAAGGTCGCCGGGATGCACCGGCTGATCTTCGAGGGGCCGGCGCGAGTGTTCGAATGCGAGGAGGATTGCTTCGCCGCGGTCGAGGCGCGCAGCATCGTCGAGGGCGAGGTGCTGGTGATCCGCTACGAAGGCCCCAAGGGCGGTCCGGGGATGCGCGAGATGCTGTCGACGACCGCCGCGCTCTATGGCCTCGGCATGGGCGAGAAGGTGGCGCTTATCACCGACGGGCGCTTCTCGGGCGCGACGCGCGGCTTCTGCATCGGCCATGTCGGGCCGGAGGCGGCCGACGGCGGCCCGATCGCGCTGGTCGAGGATGGCGACGCCATTCGCATCGACGCCGAGGCGGGGACGATCGACCTGCTGGTCGACGATGCCGTGCTCACCGAACGGCGGGGTCGCTGGCAACCGC
Source organism: Sphingomonas bacterium (assembly GCF_903644135.1). Lineage (GTDB taxonomy): Bacteria > Pseudomonadota > Alphaproteobacteria > Sphingomonadales > Sphingomonadaceae > Sphingomonas. The sequence goes on from NZ_CAHJXA010000093.1 coordinate 4,057, forward strand.
GGGTCAACGACTATCAGGCGGGAGCGCTGTGGCGTTATGCGCAGGGCGTCGGTCCCGCCAGCCGCGGTGCCGTCACCCATCCCGGCGCAAAGGCCGAACGCCACGTCTATGCGGATATCTAGCGCCTCGGCTCTGGCGATGCTGGGCCTCGCCTCCGCCTGCTCGCCCTCCCAGCGCGCCGCCAATCAGACGCTGGCGGCGGTCGAGGCGGAGCAGCGCGCAGCCGCGGACGACGACGGCATGGTGCTATGCGCGCAAGGCACCGCCGCGCTGGCCCGCACCTGCAGCGTCGAGCAGGCCTCTACCGCACGCGGATTGGTGCTGACCCTGCGCCATCCCGACGGCAGCTTTCATCGCCTGCTCGCCACCCGCGACGGGCGCGGGCTGATCGCCGCCGATGGGGCTGCACCGGCCAAGGTTGCGGTGGTCGGCCCCGACCTGATCGAGGTGACGCTGGCCGGAGACCGCTATCGCCTGCCCGCTACCGTCAAGCAGTGAGCCGCCGCATCCCCTTCGGCGCGCCGATCGCGACCGCCGCCCAGATGCGCGCCGCCGAGCAGGCGGTGATGGACGGCGGGGTCTCGGTCGACGAGCTGATGGAGAGAGCAGGGCTGGCAATCGCGCGCGAGGTCCGCCGCTTCGCCGCGAATCGTCGGATCCTGATCGCGGCGGGACCGGGCAACAATGGCGGCGACGCCTATGTCGCGGCGCGCCACCTTGCCGCCTGGGGGCTGCAGGTCGCGGTCAGTGCGCACGGCCGGGCAGGCGAGGGCGCTGCGGCGCGCATGGCTGCCAGGTGGACGGGCAGAACCGTCGCGCTCGACGCCGCCGATCCGCGGCCGCTGTTCGTCGATGGGCTATTCGGGACTGGAACCAGCCGGCCGCTAGACACGACCACCGCCTCGTTGATCAGCCGCCTGCAAGGTGCGGCCGAGCTGACGATCGCGATCGATCTGCCAAGCGGTATCTTCGCGGACGGCACTGGTGTCGGCAACGGCGTCTCGGCCGACCTTACGATTGCGCTTGGCGCGCTCAAGATTGCCCATGTTGTCGGCCCTGAGGCTGTCAGATGCGGGCACGTCATGCTGGCCGACATCGGCGTGCCCGTCTGTACCAGCGTGACTACCATCGCGCCGCCGTCGTTGGCACCGCTGACGGGCGAGGTGCAGAAGTTCAGCCGCGGCATGGTCGCCGTGGTCGGCGGTGCGATGCCGGGCGCATCGCTGCTGGCGGCGAGCGCGGCGATGCGGGGCGGCGCGGGCTATGTCATGCTGACGGAGCGGCAGCCGAGCGGCGTCTCGCCCCACGCGCTGGTCCGGCGGACATTGCCCGACGCCGACGCGCTGGCATCGCTGCTCGACGACCATCGCATCGGCGCGGTGGTGATCGGGCCCGGACTGGCGCGTGACACGGAGGCTCGGGCTTTGCTCGATGCGACGCTGGCCTCGCGGCGCGACCTCATCGTCGATGCCGACGCGTTATCGCTGCTGGGCCGCGACGTCGGCCAGCGGATCGGGACGGCGCGGCGCACGGTGTTCCTGACCCCGCATGGCGGCGAGTTCGATCGGCTGTTCGGCGCCGACGGCGGCAACAAGATCGACCGCACCCTCGCCGCCGCGGCCGCAAGCGGCGCGATCGTTATCCACAAGGGCAGCGATACCGTCATCGCCACGCCCGACGGACAGGCCGTCGTCATGGCGAGCGCGACGCCGTGGCTGTCTACTGCCGGCACCGGCGACGTGCTCGCCGGACTGGTGGCGTCGCGCCACGCCCACCTCAAGGACCGTCCGTTGCAAGCGGCGAGCGAGGCGGTCTGGTTGCACGCCGCGGCGGCTGCCCTGGCGACGCCGCCGTTTATCGCCGACGACGTGGTTGCCCGCCTGCCCGACGCGCTCGCCGCGGCGACGTTGTGACCGACACCGTCGTGCGAGTGGCGGCGCGGGGAGAAGGCGTCACCGCCGACGGCCGCCACGCCGCCTTCGCCGCGCCGGGGGACCAGCTTGCGGCGGAAGGGAGCGTCTTGCCCGGCCCGCACCACCAAGTGCCGCCCTGTCGCCACTTCCCGGCGTGCGGCGGCTGCCAGCTCCAGCATCTCGACGACCAGGCCTATGCCGGGTTCGTGGTCGATCGCATCGCCGGCGCGCTGGCGGGGCAGGGGCTGTCGACCGCCATCCGCACGCCGCACCTGTCGCCGCCGCGTACCCGCCGGCGCGCTGCGCTCCATGCCGATCGCAAGGGCGGCGCGATCCGGATCGGCTTCAGCGAGGCGGCGAGCCACGCGATCGTCGACCTTGCCGAATGCTGGGTCCTCACCCCCGAGCTGTTCGCGCTGGTCGCGCCATTGCGGGGATTGCTCCAGCGGCTGGGCCCGAAACGCCGGGCGGAGATCCAGCTGACGTCGACCGATCAAGGGCCGGACGTTGCCATCACCGGCCTGTCGCCGACCAGTCTTGCGGCGGCGGAGGCGATCACGACCTTCTGCGAGCGCCACGGGCTGGCGCGGCTGACGTTCGACGACGGCCTGGGTCCCGAGACTCGCTGGGAGCCGCAGCCGGTCACCGTCACGCTCGGCGGCGTGGCGGTGCCGTTCCCGCCCGGCGGCTTCCTCCAGGCAACCGCCGATGGCGAGGCGGCGCTGGTGGCGACGGTCCGCGAGGCGGTGGGGCGACCGACGGCGACCGCCGACCTGTTCGCCGGGCTCGGCACCTTCGCGTTGGCGCTGCCCGGCAAGCTCTATGCGGCGGAGGGCTCGCGCGATGCGCTGCTGGCGCTGAAGGCCGCGGCGGCGCGGGCGGGGCGGCCGGTCTTCACCGAGCATCGCGACCTCTATCGCCGGCCGCTGACCACCGCCGAGCTCGACCGGTTCGAGGCGGTGGTGCTCGACCCGCCGCGGGCGGGTGCCCGCGATCAGGTCGCGGCGCTGGCCTTGGCACGGCCGCGCGTAGTCGCCTACGCGTCGTGCAATCCCAACAGCTTCGCGGCCGATGCGAAGACGTTGTTTGGCGGTGGTTGGCGGCTTGACTGGGTGCAGCCGATCGGCCAGTTCCGCTGGTCCACGCATGTCGAGCTGGTCGCGCGCTTCACTCGCCCGGATAGCTAGCCGCGACGAAGAACAGCCCGTCCGGCGGTGCGTTGAGCCCCAACGCCGCCCGGTTGTGCGCCGCCAGCGCCGCTGCGAGGTCGCCCACCGACCAGCGCCCCCACCCGACCAGCGCCAGGCAGCCGACCATCGAACGCACCTGATGATGCAGGAACGAGCGCGCCGCCGCCCGGATCGTCACCCGCTCGCCGTCGCGCGCCACCTCCAGCCGGTCGAGCGTCCGCAGCGGGCTGTCGGCCTGACAATGCGCCGAGCGGAAGGTGGTGAAGTCGTGCCGCCCGACCAGCAGCGCTGCCGCTGCCGCCATCGGCACCTCGTCCAGCGGCTGCGGCACCTGCCATGCCAGCCCGGCCTCATGGGTCAGCGGCGCGCGGCGGTTGACGATGCGATATTCGTAGGCGCGGCCGAGGCAGGAGAAGCGCGCGTGCCAATCGTCGGCAACGATCTCGCAGGCGAGCACCGCCACCGGAGAGGGCCGCAGCCGCGCGTTGAGCGCCTCCATCAGCCGGAACGGCACGATCGGCTTGGCGATGTCGACATGCGCCCGCATCGCCAGCGCATGGACGCCGGCGTCGGTGCGTCCGGCCGCGTGCACCGACGCCGCCTCGCCAGTGATCGCCGTCACCGCCGCTTCCAGCGCCTGCTGGACGCTGGGGCCGTGCTGCTGGCGCTGCCAGCCCATGAACGGGCGGCCGTCATACTCGACCGTCAGCGCGAACCGCGTCACGCCAGCCGCGTGCCGGGCGGGATCGCAAAGCCGCGCAGCATCTCGGTCGCGGTGGTGACGCCGCGCCCCGCCCGCTGGACCAAGGACAGCCGGATCGCGCCCTCGCGGCAGGCGATCGTCAGCGCACCGTCGAGCACATGACCGGGTTCGCCGCTACGCTCAACCAGCTCCGCTGCCAGCACCTTGACCCGCTCGCCCGCGACTTCGAACCACGCGCCCGGCACCGGCGCGAAGGCACGCACCTGCCGCTCGACCCTATCGGCCGAACCGGTGAAGTCCAGCCGCGCCTCGGCCTTGTCGATCTTGGCGGCGTAGGTCACGCCTTCTCCGGGCTGGTCGGCAGCCAGTCGATGCGGCAGGTCGAGCAGCGTCTCCACCATCATCGCCGCGCCGAGCAGCGCCAACTCCGCCGTCAGCTCGCCGGCGGTCTTGCCGCCGATCGGCACCCGTCCGTCGAGCAGCACCGGCCCGGTGTCGAGACCCGCCGCCATCTGCATGATGCACACGCCCGTCTCGGCATCGCCCGCCAGGATCGCGCGCTGGATCGGCGCAGCACCCCGCCAGCGCGGCAGCAATGAGGCATGGACATTGAGGCAGCCATGCCGCGGTGCCGCCAGCACCGGCGGCGGCAGGATCAAGCCATAGGCGGCGACCACTGCCACATCGGCGTCGAGCGCGGCGAACGCGGCCTGCTCCTCCGCTCCCCGCAACCGCTCGGGCGATTGCACTGCGATGCCCAGCGTCTCGGCGCGGCGCTGGACGGGCGAGGCGACCAGCTCGCGCCCGCGTCGCCCGCCGGGTCGCGGCGGCTGGGTATAGGCGGCGACCACCTGATGCCCGCCCTCAACCAGTGCGTCGAGCACCGGCACCGCGAACTCCGGCGTTCCCATGAAGACGATCCGCATCGCCCCCTCCTTTCGAACGCGCCCTTCCGCGCTGGCGGGGAGGCGCGCAACCCCCTATCTCCAGCGCGATGGCTTCCCCCGAGATCGAGACGTTGACCCAGGCGCTGTCGCGGCTGCCGGGG
>NZ_CAHJXA010000094.1 GCF_903644135.1 Sphingomonas bacterium
GGATGAGGATCGTCGCGCTGGTGCCGTCCTATGCCGCGATCGGCATCGCCGCGCCGATCCTCGTCCTGCTGTGCCGGCTGGTGCAGGGGTTCGCGCTGGGCGGCGAGGTCGGGCCGAGTACCGCCTTCCTGGTCGAGGCGGCACCCGCGGGCCGGCGCGGGCTCTACGTGTCGCTGCAATATGCCGGCCAAGGGCTGGCGGTAGTTGCTGCCGGGGTCAGCGGCGTGGCGCTGGCCGGCGTGATGAGCGACGCCATGCTCGCGGCTTGGGGCTGGCGGATCGCGATGGCGCTGGGGGTCGCGATCGTACCGATCGGGCTGGCGCTGCGCGGTTCGTTGCGCGAGACGCTGACCGCCGCGACCATCGCGCAGCCCGCACCGCCGCTGGCCGGCTACGCGCGGGTGGTCGTCTTCGCCTTCCTGACGCTGCTGTCGACCACCGTCGCCACCTATGTCCTCAACTACATGACCACCTATGCGAAGACGGTGTTGCGACTACCCTCCGGCGTGGCCTTCGGGGCGTCGGTGGTGGTCGGCGTCGCCACCATGGCGGGATCGCTGATCGGCGGCGTCGTGTCGGATCGATGGGGACGGCGGCCGGTGATGATCTGGCCGATGGCGGCGGCGACGGTCGCGGTCCTGCCCGGCTTCTGGCTGGTCAGCCGCTATCCCGGTGCGATCAGCCTCTATCTGGTCAGCGCGGTGCTGCGGCTCACCAGCGCGGCCGCCACCACCGCGGCCTTGGTCACCGTGACCGAACGCCTGCCGCCGCGCATCCGCTCCGGCGCGCTCGCGATCGTCTATGCGCTCGCCATCTCGGTGTTCGGTGGCTCCACCCAGTTCGTCATCGCCAAGCTGACCGAGGTCACCGGCGATCCGCTCGCGCCCGCGTGGTACATGCTGGCGGCATTGCTGGTCGGCCTCGTTGCCATGATCACCGCGCGCGAGGTCACCGCCAGCGCGCGGCGATGACGCTGAAACGGATCGTCAGCCGTCGACGACGATCCGCGCCTCCGTCTTGGCGAGGAGTTCGTCCGTGGTGATGCCGGGTGCGAGCTCGATCAGGCGGAACGGCTCACCCTTGGCGGGGCGCTCCAGCACGCACAGGTCGGTGATCACCATGTCGACCACGCCCTTGCCGGTCAGCGGCAGGCTGCACGCCCGCCGGACCTTGGCCTCGCCGTTCTTCGACACATGGTCCATCGTCACCACCACCCGGCGCACGCCCGCGACCAGGTCCATCGCCCCGCCCATGCCTTTGACCACCTTGCCCGGGATCATCCAGTTGGCGAGGTCGCCGTCCTCCGACACCTCCATCGCGCCCAGGATGGTGAGGTCGATATGGCCGCCGCGGATCATCGCGAAGCTGTCCGACGACGAGAAGAAGCTGGAGGACGGCAGCACGCTGATCGTCTGCTTGCCGGCGTTGATCAAGTCGGGGTCGACCTCATCGTCATAGGGGAACGGGCCGATGCCGAGCATCCCGTTCTCCGACTGGAGCGTCACCGTCATGCCGTCGGGAATATTGTTGGCGACCAATGTCGGGATGCCGATGCCGAGATTGACGTAATAGCCGTCGCGCAGCTCCCGGGCGGCGCGTGCGGCGATGTCGTTGCGATCCCAGGCCATCAGATTTCGCTCCCGGCGGCGGCCGGCGCGGCGGCGGAGTCAACGGCGCGCTGGCGAGTGGTGCGGAACTCGATCTTCTTGTCCGGCTGCGGGTTGAGCAGCAGCCGCTGAATATAGATGCCGGGCAAGTGGATCTGGTCGGGATCGAAGCTGCCGATCGGCACGATCTCCTCGACCTCGGCGACGCAGACCTTGCCCGCCGTCGCCATCGGCTGGTTGAAGTTGCGCGCGGTGCGGTGGAAGATCAGGTTACCCGCCTCGTCGGCCTTCCAGCCCTTCACGAGCGACAGGTCGGCGACCAACGCGGTTTCCATGACATAGTCCTCACCGCCGAAGCTGCGCACCTCCTTGCCGTCGGCAACCACCGTGCCGACGCCGGTCCGGGTGAAGAACGCCGGGATACCCGCGCCGCCCGCCCGGCAACGCTCGGCGAGCGAACCCTGCGGACAGAATTCCAACTGCAGCTCGCCGGCCAGGAATTGCCGCTCGAACTCCTTGTTCTCGCCCACATAGCTGCTGATCATCTTCGCGATCTGCCGCGTGCGCAGCAGCTTGCCGAGCCCGACGCCGTCGATGCCGGCATTGTTGGAGATGCAGGTCAGACCGGTGACGCCCAGCGGCACCATCGCATCGATCAGCGCCTCCGGAATGCCGCACAGCCCGAAGCCGCCGACCATCAGCGTCATGCCATCGCGAAGGACATCGCGCAGGGCCTCGCCCGCGTCGTGATAGATCGGCTTCACTTCACCCTCTCCATGATCGTGGCATAGGTCGCGACCGCGCCCCCGCCCATGTTGACCGCCGCCGCCAGTTCCGCGCTAGGCAGCTGCATCTCGCCCGCCTCGCCGACCAGCTGACGGGCGTTGAGCACATGCATCGACACGCCGGTCGCGCCGACCGGATGCCCCTTGGCCTTGAGCCCGCCCGACAGATTGATCGGCAGCCGACCGTCGCGCCGGGTCTCGCCGGCGATCACGACGTCGCGGCCACCGCCCGGCGGGGCGAGCTGCAGCGCCTCGACCGACAGCAGCTCGGCGATGGTGAAGCAATCATGCACCTCGGCAAGGCTGAGGTCGCCGACGCCGACGCCCGCCTGCTTGTACGCCTGCGCGATCGCCCGTGTCGGCCCCTCGAACTTGGCGAGGTCCTTGCCCGACAGCGGCAGCACGTCGCTGACCTGCTGCGCCGCCCGGAAGCCAACCCCGCGGCGAAAGTCGCCGAGCATATCGTCCGCCACCAGCACCACCGCCGCCGCACCGTCCGACACCAGCGAGCAGTCGGACAGCTTGATAGGATCGGCGATCATCGGGTTCTTGTCCGACACGGCCCGCGCATAGTCGAGGGTAATCGGCCGATGCATCTGCGCCAGCGGATTGCGCAGTGCGTTCTCGTGGTTCTTGACCGCGATATGCGCCATAGCCTCGGTCGGATCGCCGTAATCGGCATCGTAGGACTGGGCGAAGCGCGCGAAGATCGCGGGGAACGACATGCCCCGCTCCTCCTTCTGGTAGCTCGCGCCGCCCAGCGCCTTGGTCACGCCGGCGCTGTCGAGCCCGCTCATCTTCTCCGCACCGACGACCAGCGCCACCTTGATGCGGCCGCTCCGGATCGCGTCGATCGCCCCGAACAGCGCCGCCGCGCCGGACGCGCAGGCATTCTCCAGCCGCGTCGCCGGCTTGAAGCGCAAGGCCGGGTCGATCCCGAGGATCATCGACGAGGCGAATGCATCCTCGACCAGTCCCGAGTTGAAGTGGCCGAGCCAGACGGCATCGATCTGCGCCGCCTCGATCCCGGCATCGGCGATCGCCTCGCGCCCGGCCTGCTGGATCAGGTCCTCAAGGCCAAGGGCGTCGAGCTTGCCGAACTTGGTGTGGCCCCAGCCGACGATCACGGGCTCCATGTCTTGCCTTTCACACCAGTTCGTCAGCCAAGCTGTTCTTGAACAATCATTTAGTCGATACCCGCCATGCGCCGTATGCGCCGACACCTCACCGGTCAGGCTAAACGCAACGGCAGCGATAAAGCAAGACCGGTGTCGGCGGAGCGTGCCGGCCGAACGGGATGCGACCATCAGCCGGACAGGACATGGCCGCCCTCACGCGCCTGCCAGCCGGCGCGCTGCAGCTCGGGTTCGTCGGTTTCGGCTTCGGGATAGCCGAGGCACAGTATCGCGATAAACGTCCAGCCCTCGTCGCCGCCCAGCATCCGCGCGACCGCGCCGGGATCGAGGATCGACACCCAACCAAGCCCGATCCCCTCCGCACGCGCGGCGAGCCAGATGGTGTGGATCGCCATCACGCAGGAATAGCGCAGCATCTCCGGCATAGTGGCGATGCCCAGGCCGTGCCCGGCGCGCGGAGCCTCGTCGCAGAACACCGCCCCCGCCGCGGGCGCTTCGCGGAGGCCATGCAGCTTGAGGGACCGGTAGGCGGCAGCGCGCTTGGCGTCGTAGCGCTGGGCCGCAGCCTCGCTCGCCGCATCGACATGCTCGGCCAGCGTCGCCTTGCGAGCGCCATCCAGCACCATGAACCGCCAGGGCTGCGCATTGCCGACCGAGGGCGCAAGATCGGCGAGCGCCAGCAGGCGGTCGAGCGCGGCCGCCGGCAACGGATCGCGGCGAAACCGGCGCACGTCGCGCCGCCACGCGAACAGCGCCGCCAGTTGTACGCCGAATACAGCGTCGAACACGGGCGGGTCGCTCAAAACTCGATGCCGGCCTGCGCCTTGACCCCCTGCTCGCGGAACGGGTGCTTGACGAGGGTCATTTCGGTGACGAGGTCGGCGATCTCGATAAGTGCTGGGGCTGCGTTGCGGCCGGTGACGATGACGTGCTTGTCCGCCGGCTTGGCGGCGAGCACCGCCACCACCTCGTCGAGCGGCAGGTAGTCGTAGCGCAGCACGATGTTCAGCTCGTCGGCCACCACCATGCGATAGGAGGGGTCGGCGATCATCCGCTTGACCTCCTCCCACCCCTCGCGCGCCACCGCCACATCGCGGGCGCGGTCCTGCGTGTCCCAGGTGAAGCCCTCGCCCATCGGCTTGAACTCGACCAGATCGGGAAAGCGGTCGAACACCGGCTTCTCACCCGTCGCCCACGCGCCCTTGACGAACTGGACGACGCCGACCTTCATGCCATGGCCGATCGCACGCACGACCATGCCGAGCGCGGCCGATGTCTTGCCCTTGCCCTGGCCGGTATGGACGATGAGCAGCCCCTTCTCCTTGGTCTTCGCCTCGACGATCCGGTCATGCGCGACCTTCTTCTTCGCCATCTTGCGGTTATGGTCTTCGTCGGTGCGCATGGTCTTCTCCGGCGAGCAGGACTCTCGCACCGCTTCGATGATCACAAGGCCGCCATCGTCGGTTCATCAAGGCGGTTATAGAGTAACAGGTGAGATTGCGAGGTGCGGCGGCGATGAAGCAGTGGTGGCGAGCGGCAGTGGCGATCGGGGCAGCGACAGCGGTGCTTCCCGCCGGTGCGGCTTCACCCGATCGGACGCAGTCGATCGCCTGGGCCAATCGCCTGACCTGGGGCGCAGTCCCTGCCGCCGCGGCGCAGGTGCCTGGCCCGGATCGCTGGCTGGACCTCCAGCTTGCCAGCACCGACGCGTCGTTGCCGCAGCCCGCCGCCGATCAGGTCGCGGCGATGCGGATCAGCCGCGAGCCGCTGGCGCAGATCGTGGTGGAGGAGGAGGCGCAGAACCGCGACAGCAATGCGGTCGTCGATCCCGACCAGAAGAAGATCGCGCGCGACGCCTATCAGAAGGCGATGAACGCGCTCGCCGACGAGGCGCGGGCGCGCTCGCTGCTGCGCGACCTCTACGCCTCCGACCAGCTGCGCGAGCAGATGACATGGTTCTGGTTCAACCATTTCAACGTGCAGGCGGGCAAGCGCGACATCCGCGCGATGGTCGGCGATTACGAGCAGACGATCCACGCCCACGCGCTGGGCCGCTTCCGCGACCTGCTGGAGGCGACGCTGCGCCATCCGGCGATGCTGCGCTACCTCGACAACGACCAGAACGCCGCTGGCCGCATCAACGAGAACTACGCGCGCGAGATCATGGAGCTGCACTCGCTCGGCGTCGGCACCGGCTATAGCCAGCAGGACGTGCAGGAGCTGGCCCGCATCCTGACCGGCGTCGGTATCAACACCAAGCCCGACGCGCCGAAGCTGAAGCCGCAATGGCAGCCGCTCTACGTCCGCGCCGGATTGTTCGAGTTCAACCCGGCGCGCCACGATTTCGGCGACAAGCATTTCCTTGGCCACACCATCAAAGGCTCGGGCTTCGACGAGGTGGAGCAGGCGCTCGACCTGATCGCGGCGTCGCCGGCGACCGCGCATCATGTCTCGTTGCAGCTCGCGACCTTCTTCACGGGCGATGCGCCGCCGTCGGCGCTGGTCGACCGCATGGCGGCCACCTTCCAGCGCAGCCATGGCGACATCGCGCAGGTCGTACGCACCCTGGCGAGGAGCCGGGAGTTCGCCGCCTCGCTCGGCGGCGCGTTCAAGGATCCGGTGCATTACGCGGTGTCGGCGGTGCGGCTCGCCTATGGCGACCGCGTGATCCTCAATTCTCAGCCGGTGGTCGGCTGGCTCAACCGGCTCGGCGAAGGCCTCTACAATCATGAGACGCCCGACGGCTATCCGCTCGCCAGCGCCTCCTGGTCCGGGCCGGGGCAGATGGCGACGCGCTTCGACGTCGCGCGCCAGATTGGCGGCGGTTCGGCGGGGCTGTTCCGCGCGGCCGGGACGCCGACCGACGCGCCGGCCTTTCCCCAGCTTCAGAACGCCTTATATTTCAACGGTCTTGCCGCGACGCTGGGGACGCCGACCCGCACCGCGCTTGGCCAGGCGACATCGCCGCAGGAATGGAACGCCCTGTTCCTGTCGTCACCAGAGTTCATGCGCCGCTAAACCGAAGGAGACCTGCCATGCACGTCCCGCATTTCCATCGCCGCGACCTGCTCAAGGGGGCCGCCGCCCTCACCCCGATGGTGGTTGCCGGCCGCGCTTTCGCCGCGCCGCAGGCGGGCAGCCGGATGCTGGTGGTGTTCCTGCGCGGAGCCTATGACGCGGCCAACATCGTCGCCCCGACCGGCAGCGACTTCTACCATCAGGCGCGGCCGACGATCGGGCTGGCCCGACCCAACCCGGCAGATCCCAAGGCATCGCTGGCGCTCGACGCGGACTGGAGCCTGCATCCCGCGCTCAAGGACAGCATCTATCCGCTGTGGCAGCAGCGGCAGGTCGCGTTCGTCCCCTTCGCCGGCACCGACGACATGAGCCGCAGCCATTTCGAGACGCAGGACACGATCGAGATGGGCCAGCCGGTCGGCGGCCATCGCGACTATGGCTCGGGCTTCATGGCGCGGCTGGCGACGCTCCTCGGCCGCAACGATCAGCCGATCGCCTTTACCGACCAGCTGCCCTTGTGCTTCCGGGGCGGCAGCGATCCCGTCCCGAACCTGGCGCTCGCCAATGTCGGCAAGCCGATCGATCCGCGCCAGGCCAAGCTGATCGAGGCGATGTATGCCGGCCAGCAGATCGGGGCCAGCGACCTCGGCCGCAGCGTCACCGAAGGCTTCCAGGTGCGTGACACCGTGTTCAAGACGCTGGACGAGGAGATGAAGGCCGCCAGCCGCGGCGCGGTCAGCACCAAGGGGTTCGAGCTGTCGGCGCGGCGGATCGGCACGCTGATGCGCAGCCAGTTCAACCTTGCCTTTGTCGACGTCGGCGGCTGGGATACCCATGTCAACCAGGGCGGTGCCAGCGGCTATCTCGCCGACCGGATCGGCGAGCTGGGCCGCGGGTTGGCCGGCTTCGTCGACGCGATCGGGCCCGACGCGTGGCGGACGACGACGGTGGTGGTCGTGTCGGAGTTCGGCCGCACCTTCCGCGAGAACGGCGACAAGGGCACCGACCATGGCCATGGCAGCGTCTTTTGGGTGATGAGCGGCGGCCTGTCGGGCGGGCGGATCGCGGGCGAACAGGTCGCGATCGGCCAGGCGACGCTAAACCAGAACCGGGACCTGCCGGTGTTGACCGACTATCGCTCGCTGATCGGCGGCCTCACCGCGCGTCAGTTCGGCCTCAACGGCCAGCGACTGGCGGCGCTCTTCCCCGACACGCGGCCGGTCGACCTCAAGCTGATCTAACGAGACCATCCCTTACTTGAGCGGATCGCGCGCGGGGCTCAAGAGGACGTGATGCGTCGCCTGCTCCTCCTCCTCGCGCTCGTCGGGCTTACCGGCCCGGCCATTGCTCGAACCCCGTCGGCTGCCGACCGCGATGCGCAGGCGATCGACGCCGCGGCGCGCGAATATCGCGCCATCGATGTGGCGCTCACCGCTCGCACCAGCCTCGCCGAACGCCGTGCGCTCCATGCCCGCGCTCTTGCCGTCGCGCAGGTCGCGGCATCGCGCACCGCCGACCTGCAGGCGCAACTGGTGGCGACCCAGGCGCAACTCTCGCGGCTCGTACCGACCGAGGGCGCGCGCGAGGCACCGGTGCAGCGCGTCCAGCGCGCCAGGCTGGAGAAGCAGCGCGCGCCGCTCGACAGCGGCGTCCAGCGTGGCCGCCAGCTCGCCACCGACACCACACGCCTCATCGCCGAGACCCAGAGCAGCCCCACCGATCTGCTGGTGGAGCAACTGTCGATGCGGGAGCCATCACCGCTATCGGCCGCGTTCTGGCGGGCGATCGGCGGCGAGCTGGCGCGCGACGGTCGCCGGGTCGGCCTGCTCGGCGATGTCGAGGGCGATGCCATCGCCGATGGCCGTGCCGCCAACCCCTGGACGGCGCTGCTGGGGCTCGCGGTCGCGCTGCTGATCCTGTTCCCGCTGCGGCTGTGGCTGCGCAATCTCGGCCGACGGGTGATGCTCGACCGTGCCCCGTCCAACCGCCTGCGCAAGTCAGGCCAAGCGGCGTGGATGGTGGTGAGCGGCGCGCTGTTGCCCGCGCTCGCCGCCGCGATCGCCGTCGCCGGGTTCCGCGGAGCCGGGATGCTGGCACCGGCTTGGGAGCCGCTGAGCGAGGCGCTGGTGCGCGCTGCGGCGGTCGCGGGGCTGATCTGCGGGCTTGGCGGCGCGTTGCTGATGCGGCGGCAACCGCAATGGCGGCGGTCAGGAACGCGGCAATGGGGGCGGCAACGGCAACCGGAACGGCGGCGGCAA
>NZ_CAHJXA010000095.1 GCF_903644135.1 Sphingomonas bacterium
CCCCCGCCGGCGCGGCGGGCAAAGGCGACATCGCCGCGCTGATCGCGACGCCGGGCAAGGTCGGCGACTATGCCTGGGCGGTGCTGGGCGCGACGCTCGCCTATGCCGCCGCGCTGGTGCCCGAGGCGGCCGAGGATGTGGTCGCGATCGATGAAGCGATGCGGCTCGGCTACAACTGGCGATATGGCCCGTTCGAGCTGATCGACCGGATCGGCGCATCCGCCTTCGCCGCGCGGCTGGAGGCGGAGGGCAGGCCGGTGCCGGAGATGGTCCGCATCGCCGGCGAGCGACCCTTCTACCGGATCGAGGGCGACCGGCCTGTATTCCTCGGTCGCGACGGAGCCTATCGTCCGATCGTCCGCGCGGAAGGCGTGATCCGGCTGGAGGATTACAAGCGTGGCGCGCAGCCGATCCGTAGGAACGGCTTGGCCGCCTTGTGGGACATCGGCGATGGCGTGGTCGCGCTGGAGTTCACCTCCAAGCTCAACACGATCGACGGAGACATCCTGAAGCTGATCGGCGAGACGGTCGGCATTGTCGCCCAGAACCATAAGGCGCTTGTGATCTACACCGATGCGACGAACTTCTCGGCCGGTGCCAATCTGGGGCTGGCGCTGTTCGCGGCGAATATCGCGGCGTGGGGGGAGATCGAGAAGCTCGTCGCCGGCGGGCAGATGGCGTTGAAGGCGCTTAAATACGCGCCCTTCCCGGTCGTCGCGGCACCGGCGGGCATGGCGCTGGGTGGCGGCTGCGAGATCCTGCTGCACTCGGATGCGATCCAGGCCCACGCCGAAAGCTATATCGGCCTGGTCGAGCCGGGCGTCGGCCTGATCCCCGGCTGGGGCGGGTGCGGCGAGATGATCGATCGCTGGACTAGGGCGGGCGCGCTGCCGAAGGGGCCGATGCCGGCCGTCGCGAAGGTGTTCGAGATCGTCGCCGCCGCCACCGTCGCCAAGTCGGCGGCGCAGGCGAAGGAGTTCGGCTTCCTGCGCCAGGCAGACGGGATTACGATGAACCGCGACCGGTTGCTGGCGGATGCGAAGGCCAAGGCGCTGAGCCTGGTCGATGGCTATCAACCGCCCCAGCCGCCCGAGTTCCGCCTGCCGGGGCCGAGTGGGCGGCTCGGACTGGCGATGGCGGCACGCGGTTTCCACAAGCGCGGCCTCGCGACCGACTACGACCTCGTCGTGTCCGACACGCTGGCGCAGGTGCTGACCGGCGGCGAGGCCGACCTGGTCGACACGGTGACGGAAGGCGATCTGGTCACGCTGGAGCGGCAGGGCTTCATGGCGCGGATGCGCGACCCTCGCACGATCGCCCGGATCGAGCATATGCTCGACACCGGCAAGCCGCTGCGCAACTAGGAGACGATCCATGCAGGTTTATGCACCGCCGCTGCGCGACATGCGCTTCGTCCTCCACGAACTGCACACCGACGACGGCTTTGGCGACCTGACCCATTTCGAGGAGTTCACCCCCGACCTGCTCGATGCGGTTCTGGAGGAGGCCGGCAAGGTCGCAACCAACATCCTGCTGCCGATCAACGCCAGCGGCGACGTCGAGGGCTGCCGGCTGGAGAACGGTGTCGTGCGTACGCCGGAGGGGTTCCGCGCAGCTTACGACCAGTTCCGCGACGGTGGCTGGTGCGCACTGGCCTCCGATCCGCAATGGGGCGGCCAGGGCCTGCCGGAGACGGTCAACAAGCTGGTCGAGGAGATGATCTGCGCGACCAACGTGTCGTTCAGCCTCTACCCAGGCCTCACCCATGGCGCGACCGCGACGATCGAGGGCCATGCCAGCGAGGACCTGAAGGCGGCCTATCTGCCCAAGATGGTCGAGGGCATCTGGTCGGGCACGATGTGCCTGACGGAGGCGCATTGCGGCACCGATCTCGGCCTGTTGCGGACACGCGCGACGCCGGCCGGCGACGGCAGCTATCGGATCAGCGGCTCCAAAATCTTCATCTCGGCGGGCGACCATGACCTGACCGAGAACGTCATCCACCTCGTCCTCGCCCGGCTGCCCGACGCGCCCAAGGGCGTGAAGGGGATCAGCCTGTTCCTCGTGCCCAAATACCTGCCCAACGCCGATGGCGTGCCGGGGACGGGCAACGGCGTCTCCGTCGCCGGGATCGAGCACAAGATGGGGATGAAGGCCTCCGCCACCTGCCAGCTTGACTTCGCGGACTCGGTCGGCTGGCTGGTCGGGGACGCCAACAAGGGCATGGCAGCGATGTTCACGATGATGAACACCGAGCGCGTGTCGGTCGGCATCCAGGGGCTCGGCATCGGTGAGGCGGCCTACCAGGCGGCGGTATTCTACGCCAAGGACCGCGTGCAGGGCCGCTCGCTCGCTGGCGCGAAGCGGCCGGACCTGCCGGCCGATCCGATCGTCGCCCACCCCGACGTGCGGCGGATGCTGATGACGATGCGCGCCTATAACGAGGGCTGCCGCGCGGTCGGTGCCTGGGTCAGCCGGGCGCTCGACGCCGAGAAGCACTCGGCCGAGCCGGAGGTGCGCGCCCGCGCCGCCGACTTCACCGCGCTGATGACGCCGGTCGTGAAGGCGCTGTTCACCGATCACGGCTTCGACAGCGCCAATCTGGCGGTGCAGGTCTATGGCGGCCATGGCTACATCCGCGAACACGGCGTCGAGCAACACGTCCGCGACGCCCGTATCGCCATGATCTACGAGGGTACCAACGGCATCCAGGCGCTCGACCTCGTTGGCCGCAAGCTCCCCGCGCATACCGGCCGCTATCTGCGCGCCTTCTTCCACCCAGTATCCGCATTGCTCGACGACCTCGCCGGGGACGAGGGGCTGAAGCGGATGGTGGACGCGCAGAAGCAGGCGTTCGGCGCGCTGCAACTCGCGACCGGGATCATCGCGCAGAAGGGCCTCAAGGACCCGGAAGAGGCGGCTGCCGCCGCGACCGATTACCTGCGGCTGATGGGACTGGTGGCGATGGGCCATTGCTTCCTGAAGGCCGCACGCATCGCCGCTGGTGCCGGCGAGGACGCCGATCGCGACTTCTACCGCGCGAAGCTGGCGACGGCGGCGTTCTTCTTCGATCGCATCCTGCCCCAGGCCGGCGCCAGCTTCCTCGCGATCAAGGCCGGCAAGCGCTCGATGATGGCGCTCGACGACGCGGCGCTATGATCCGGCGCTCTTCGCCTTCTCCTCGGCGACCAGTTCCTTCTTCGACAGCTTGCCGATCAGCGTCTTGGGCAGACGGTCGCGGATCTCGATCTGGCGCGGCATCTCCAGCTTGTTGATCCGTTCGCGCAGGAAGGCGCGGATCGCTTCGGTCGTGATCGCCTGATCGGGTCGCAGCGTCACGAACGCCTTTGGCGTCTGGCCCCGATACGGGTCGTCGATGCCGATCACCACCGCCTCCAGCACGGCCGGGTGCTCGTAGAGCGCGTCCTCGATCACGCGGGGATAGATGTTGTAGCCGCCCGCCAGGATCACGTCCTTAATGCGATCGACCAGGAACAGATAGCCCTGCTCGTCCAGATAGCCGACGTCGCCGGTTCGCAACGCGCCGTCGACGAACACCTGGGCATCGTCGTGCGGACGCCGCCAATAGCCCTTCATCACCTGACGGCCGCGCACGCAGACTTCACCGCGCCGCCCGGCCGGTAGGAGCTCATGCGGATCGTCGAGATCGCGCACCTCGATCACCGTGTCGGGAAAGGCTGGCCCGCAGCTATTGTCCTTGATGACACCGTCGATCGGGTTGCAGGTGATGATCGGCGCGGCCTCGGTCAGGCCATAGCCTTCGACCACAATGCAGCCGGTCTTCTCCTCGAACGCCTGGCGTATCTCGATCGGTAGCGGCGCACCGCCGGAGATCGAGAAC
Organism: Sphingomonas bacterium; assembly: GCF_903644135.1. GTDB lineage: Bacteria > Pseudomonadota > Alphaproteobacteria > Sphingomonadales > Sphingomonadaceae > Sphingomonas. The sequence continues at coordinate 3,863 of NZ_CAHJXA010000095.1, forward strand.
TTCAGCGACGACATCACGGCCAGCTTGTTCCTGGGCAGCGCACCGAGCGCGTTGAGCATGGTCGGCACGGCGAACAATTCGGTGCAGCGCGTCCGCTTCATCGCCTTGAGGAACTGGCGCATCTCGAAGCGCGGGAGCAGCACGATCGTCGAGCAACTATCGATGCCGTAGTGGAGGACGGTCGTCAGCGCAAAAGCATGAAAGAGCGGCAACACCCCCATGATGCGCTCCTTGTCCAGGCCCATGCGCGATACGTGCCGGGTCATCTGCGCGCTGTTCACGACGAGATTGTCGTGGGTCAGCATGGCAGCCTTGGGCTCGCCGGTCGTCCCCCCGGTATATTGCAGGACGGCAACGTCGTCCGGGTCGCGAGCGACCGGATCGGCGGGGCGATCGTCACGCAGAAGATCGGCGAAACGGACCTCGCGACCATCGCCTGCGACCGGTGCGATGTCGCCGCGCTTGAACAGGCGATACAGTTGCCGCTTCACCATGGGCAGCGCATCGGCCATCGGGCAGACGACCATCGTGTCGAGCGTCCGCTCGTGGATGAGATGGGCGAGCTTGCCGTGATATTCGGGCACGTCGCAGCACGCGACGATGCGCGCGCCGGAATCGTGCAGCAGGTGGGCGATCTCGCGCGGCGTGTAGAGCGGATTGATGTTGACCACCATGCCGCCGATCCGGTGCAATGCGAAGTACAGGATCACATAGGCCGGCATGTTGGGCAGGCAGAGCCCGACGGGCGTACCCTTGACGACGCCAAGCGCCTGCAAGCCGCGGGCGCATCGGTCGACCCGGGCGGCCAGCGACGCATAGCTGGTCTTTGCGCCCATGAAGTCGATCGCGGTGCGGTTCGGCACGCTCGCCACCGCATCGTCGAGCAGATCCGTCAGCAGCCGCCGCGGCGTCTCGAGCGTCATGGCTGTACTCGCATCCGCGATGGATGATCGGCAGAACCAGGGCGCGTTGACCATGGACGACACTTCATGGCGGGTTCGGTCCTGGCCACCAGAACGACGCTGTCGATCCGATCAACTGCCGGAGACCGGTGCCAGGGGAAGATGCAGCTGCGATCCCCCCTGGCCGATATCGATCGTCCAGTGCTGACCGGCCGATGCCGGACTGGCGAAATGCGCCTTGTCCGCACCCGCGATCACCAGCCTGATGCGCGACCCCTTCGTGAAGACATGCGAGATCGGCTGGAGCCGGATCGCGATCTGGAGGCGGCGGTTCGCCGTATCGGCCAGCTTGTCCTTGGCCAGGTCCGAGTGCGACGGCGCGAAGCTCTTGTGATCGACAGCACCGATGGCACTGTGCGACGACCGCAACTCGCCTTCGGTCACGTACAGCGAGGCACCCGACGGCTTCACCTCTTCCAGATAGACGAAATAGTCGGCATCGGCGGCCGGGTTGGTCACGGCCAGATCGAGCGTCGGATATCCCGTCACCTCCGCCGCCGCCGTCAGCGCCGGGCCGGTGAACGACAACAGCTGGCGGTCGGCCGCGCCCCGGTCGGCGTAGAAGACCGGGCCGCCGCCCAAGGTGGTGTTCCAGCGCGAGTTGTCGCCGGTACCGGCATCCCCCGTCGGTGAATAGTCGATGCTGCCCGATCCGGCGCAGGAGCCCGCGTCGAGCGTTGCCACCTTGGTCAGGCAGAAGGTCGCGCCCTTGGCCTGGCGCGGCCAGGTCGCGGCGGAGCGCCATTGGTCGACGCCGGTCGTGAACCAGCGCACGCGCGGCTCGCGCTCATAGCCATTGTCGATGCCGGCGACATAATGGTCGAAGAAGCGCAGGATCTCTGCATCGGCATCGAAGCTCGACGCGGTCGGCTGCGCCACGCCCGGCTCGTAGAACGCTTTTACGCCATGATTGGAGGAGGGAATGATCAGCCGCCGCTCGGGTGAGGCCGAGTTCTGGAACCGCTCGATCGCGCCATTGGCATAGCCGGAATCATACCAGCCCGAGATGGCGAGCAGCGGCGTATGAAGCTGGTCGATCGACGTGCGATAGATCGCCGGGTTCGGCCAGGTGGTCGGCCCCGACAGCGACGGGTCGTCGCGGAAGTTGACCGGCCCAAGCTCGGCGCCGCTGTTGATGTTGCGCTGGTGCCCAGCGATCGCCGCCGCCTTCAGCTTGCCGTCCTCGTCGCCATCGACCGGGCATGGCCCGCGCCAGTCGAGCTGCTTCAGGATCGGCACCAGCTCGGGATGGCCGACGTCGAGCGCACGGTCGAAGCCGCCCCAGCCGGTGATGAAGAACTGGTTGCGCACGCCGCCCGGGAAGTCGAGGTCGGTGTAGTAATCATAGCCCGCCGAGATCGGTGCCACCGCCTTCACATGGCGGTTGTGGTTGCGCAGCAGCATCTCCGCGGTGGTGCCGACGTAGGAGATGCCTTCGTCGCCGACGCTGCCGTTCGACCAGGGTTGCGCCGCGATCCAGTCGACGATGCGCGACCCGTCCTCGACCTCCACATCGGAGAACTCCGCCGCGCGCGTGCCGAACGACGCGCCGGTGCCGCGCACGTCGAGGACGACGACCGCATAGCCGCGCGAGGCGAAGAAGGCGAAGTGCGGCGACACGGCCTTGCAGCTCTGCGCCGCATCGGCACCGACCACCGTCGAGCGGTAATAGCGCGTCTGCTCCAAGACGGTGGGTAGCTTCTGGCCGGGCGCCACGACGTCGGGAAGATAGATGTCGACCGCCAGCCGGGTGCCATCGGGCATGGCGACATAGGTGGAGCGCTTTACCACCTTCGACGTCGCCGGGCGCGGCACCCCGCTCCAGGTCGGCGCATCCGGCGCGGCAGCCTGGGCACGAGCGGCCTGGCTGCCGACAAGGCCGATGCCGAGCGCCATGCAGCCCGCCAGCTTGAGCTTCAGCGCGAATGACATGAAGAACCTCGTTATGGGCGCTTGGTCGCCCGATGATGTAGGCATTTGGCGGCCGCTTTCCGGCCGATGCGCACCGCCGCTAGAAACCGACGCGCCCGGTCAGGCCGATGGTGCGCGGCCGGATGCGAAAGGCATATTGCGGGGCGGCGGGGAACACGCCGCCGACGATGAACGCCGGCGCCGCCGATCGCTTGCCGTCGCTGTCGAGCAGGTTGCGACCGAAGATGGTCAGCTCGAAATTGTGGTGGACGATGCCGGCGCGCACGTCGAACGTGCCATAGTCGCCGAAGCGGAGACCCTGCGACGCGAAGTCGGTATAGGATGAGCCGACATACTGGCCGCTGGCGCGGATATAGGCGGCTTCGTCCTTGTAGGTGAAGTTCAGCTGCGCATAGGCCGAGCCCTGCGCGCGCGGCGACGCGGGCAGGCGGTCGCCGTCCTTTGCCCCGACGACCGTTCCGCCGACGGCCGAGGTCCGTACCAAGGTCGGCGCGTCCTGCGTCAGCGCCGCGTTGTTGAGCGACAGCGAGCCGCCAAGGTCGAGCCAGGTGGCCGCCTTCGCCGCCGCTTCCAGCTCGAAGCCATAGATGCGTGCGGCACCGGCATTGGCGGTATATTCGATGCTGCCGGGCGACAGCAGCGAGACCTGCAGGTTCTTCCAGTCGATGTAATAGCCGTCGGCGTTGATCTGCAACCGGCCGCCCATCAGGTTGGACTTCACGCCCGCCTCATAGTTCCAGAGGTGATCCGACCCATAGGTCGGCGGCACGCCGGGCCCGCCAAGCCCCGCCGTCAGATTGGCACCGCCGACCCGATAGCCGCGCGCCGCCTGGGCATAGAGCGACACCTGACCGGTCGCATGGTACAGCACCGAGAAGCGCGGATTGTAGCTCGTCTCACGCTCCGGCAGCTGGAAGGTCGCAACGGTGTTGCCGCCGGTCAACAGGATACCGCTCGACGTGCTGGAGATGTTAAGCGTCGTGCGCGACACGCGCAGGCCCGCGGTAAGGTCGAGCTTGCCGCCGACCGTATAGGTCGCCTCGCCGAAGCCGGCGATCTCCTCCTGCTTGCCGGGGCTGGTCAGGTTGACCAGATTGTCGGTGCCGAGATAGGGCCGCAGCCCGGGGGCGGTGATGGTCTGGCCGCCGTTGGTCTTCGAGTTGAGATAGAAGCCGCCGATCGTCCAGCGGAACGGACCACTGCCGTTGGACCCGAGCCGCAGCTCCTGGGTGTAGATGTTGGACGCGGCAAATTGCCGGCCCGGCGAATTGTCATTGAGCGCCGGCAGGCGAAACGCCAGCTGCAGATAGTCGGTGTAGAACCCGTAATCGTCCAGGATATCGACGGTCCGCCGGATATAGGTCGACGACGAGAACAGCGAAACGCCGCCGAAATCATAGGTGAGGCCGAGATTGGCCAAGGTGCTCTTGGCGCGGCTGTCACCCGCCTGCCGTTCGGTGGTCACCTGCTTGCCGTAGATGGTCGGCTGCACATACAGGCTGTCGCCGGGCGAGGAGTCGCGGCTGTTCTGGTAGGCACCGGTGAGCGTCACCGATAGCTGGTCGGTCGCCTTGGCGGACAGCGAGACGCGGCCGCCATAGGTCTGGTTGCGGTTGACGTTCGCCTGGTTGAGGCGGAGGTTGTCGATCCAGCCACCCTCGTTGAAGCCATAGCCGACGGCGCGCACGGCGACGCGGTCGGTCACCAGCGGCACGTTGAGCACCACATTGCCCCATTGCGAGTCGGACCCTGCCCGGGTGCCGGCGAAGCTGCCCTCGATCGAGCCGGACAAGCGCGTCGGGTCCGGCTTGTTGGTGATGTAGCGCACCGCGCCGCTGATCGAGCCCGACCCGAACAGCGTCCCCTGCGGCCCGCGCAGCACCTCGACCCGCTCGACGTCGACGATGCGCAGGTTGGTGGTGAGGAGGCCGGCGGTGGCGGGATCGACGGGGATGTCGTCGAACAGCACCGACACGGTCGACTGCTTGAGGACCAG
>NZ_CAHJXA010000096.1 GCF_903644135.1 Sphingomonas bacterium
GGTTCTCCTCGACCTGGCCCGGCATCTCGACCGCCAGCACCCGGCGCACGGCGTCGGCGCGGGCGTCGGCGGGGATGGCGGGATTGAGCCGGTCGACTGCGGCGGTCAGGCGGGCGGGCAGGATGACGTCGGCATAGGCGGCGCGCTCGGGCGCCTTGCCGTCGGGCGAGGCGTCGATGCCATAGGCTACCTGCCACCCCTGCTCGGCGAGCCATGCGAGCGCGGCTTCCTCGACGGTCGACTCGGTGAGCTTCGCCATCAGGCGCTGCCGTCGACGAGAGTCGCGCCGGTCATGCCACCAGCGCCTCGGCATCGCGGACGCGGAGTTCGCCGGACATCAGCTTGGGAAGGAGGGCGTCGCGGGTAGCGGAGAGTGTGCAGACCTCAGCGCGGTTATATAGAATGGCTTCTACCATCGGCGCCACAACACGATCGAATTCCGCGAACACCGCCGTCGATCCCACTAGCGCCTCCACGTTGCGCAGGCCCGGTGGTGAAATCCGCTGGTGACTCTTCGACGTCCCGGTGACCATCCCCTCCATGATCTGCCGGAATGCATCATCCCGGAACAGCGCGAAGATCAGGCTCCGGCTTGCGAACGCCTTCGGCGTGAACGCAAGGAATTCAGTAGACGCGATCTGACGAAGAGCGTCTCGGTCGTTGGTCATCCAGACTCGCGATATTTCCGGGTTGAGCTTTGACAGCAACACGGCACCACCGGGAACAATGGTTTTATTGCTCTTGATCGCGCTTCCGGTGTCTAAAGCCGGGGACGCTCCCGAATCAAAGGCGGGCAAGCTGTAATGCTCAAACACCTCCTGGCTAGACAAGGCCGGGTTTATTGAGGCCGTATGCTGGTCGGCGAGGGCGTCGACCGTGAATGTCTCCCAACCTTCCGGAACGCCGTCGTCGCCGAGCCGGTCGGGGAAGTGGGACCAGAGATCGGGAGCGAAATAGGCAGGGCGGCCTTCGGCCTTGGCGCGGGTGGGGCCGAAATCGACGAACCAGTCCCGGAACAACGCCCGCGCGCTCGCCTCCAGCGTTTCGTTGATCCGCCGGTTGAGTTCGATCTTGTCGTCGAGGGCGGAGAGAAGTTCCGACATCGGTCGCCTGATCCGGTCCGGCGGCATCGGGATCGGGATTTCGGCCAGGTCTTTGAGATTGAACGTGGTCTGGACGGTCGTGTTCGACCGCATGGCCATGAAGGCACGCACGGCGCCACTGCGCATCATGTGATTGACCCAGCGGGCGTCAACATCAGCGGCCAGCGGCACGACGCCCACGGCTCTCGCCACGTTCCACCCTTCCAGCTCGGGTGGCGCAATCGCCGTCAGCCCGACTGATCCGACCAGCGTGACGAGCAACTCGCCACCTTGCAGGCGCGACCGGCGATACTGATCCTCGACGTCCGGCGAAATGCGCATTGCACTGGCGACATTCAGGCCATTGCTGTCGAAGTTATTCACCCGCAATATCGGCCTGCCCATTGGGTCAGGCGAGCCCGGTTGAACTACTCCGTAGCAAATCGACCGATCGTCCGGGACGAGCGCGCCTAAGGGCGTCGTCGGCCATGGTAGGGGCACGGCCCCGCCCTGAACCAAAGACAGGAAATCCGATGGTTTCCCGGTATCCAGGATGAGGTCCACTTTGAAGGGCAGCTCGCTCTCAGAAAAAGCGTCACTCAGCTCGGGCAAAGCGGCGTCGTCAGGTGCCAGCCTGCCTACCCGAAGGATGAGATCCAGATCGGAATAGGGCTTGGCGGTCCAATTTGCGCGACTGCCGAAGACCTGCACTGGCGCGTTCGGCGCATATTCTGCCAAGATCCGGTGGACGGTCTCCAGATAATCAGGCCGTAGATCAACGGGACCGATCAAGCCAGAGCCTCCCGCAGCTTATCTAGCAGGAAACGAGCCTCCTCTACGAACGCCGGGATCTGAGCGAAGACGTGTTCGGCCTTTTCCTGGTCGTAAGTGTGGCTTGTCGCCCCGCGAGCGGCGCGGAACGCCTTCCAGTTCGACCAGTCCCCTAGCAAAAGTCCGCGCTCATTGCCCAACCTGATCAAATCCTGGAACGTGATCGCGTCGAACTCCGCCGGGTTCGCCGATGTTGCCTCAAGGTAGCGCTTGAGCATCTTGTGACTTAGCTCGTACGTGAATTCGAAACGCTGAATACCAGCGTCGCGGATCATGTCATCCGATGGCGCTTCAGCGTTGCGGGCGAGCGCCGCCTCAAGCGACGCCAACGCCTTCTCAAACGGCTCGATGCTGAGATTCAACGGCGTCCGGTCCTTCTCCATGGATGGGACATATAAAGAGAACGCCGGTTCTTTTGCACGTCCAACCTGACCTGTAAGAAAATCGGCATTTATCTATTTAGACCGACCACGTTGGCGAGCCGCTCGCGGATCACCTCCGTCAGGCTCGCGCTCTCGGCGAACTGCTCCTCCAGCGTCGCCTGGAGGGCGGCAAAGCGCTCAGCGAAGGGCACCGCGTCCGCCTCCACATCCTCGGCACCGACATAACGGCCGGGCGTCAGGACGTAGCCGTGACTGGCTATGGCATCATGGCCGGCAGCGCAGGCGAAGCCGGGGACATCGGCATAATCGTCGGCCTCGCGCCACGCGTGATAAATGCCCGCGATCCTCGCGATGTCGGCGTCACTGAACTCACGCCGGGTGCGGTCGACCATGTGGCCGAGCTTGCGCGCGTCGATGAAGAGGATCTCGCCGCGGCGATCGCGCAGCTTCTTGTCCCGACCGATACCGTTCGACTTGTCCTTGGCCAGGAACCAGATACAGACCGGGATTTGGGTCGAGTAGAAGAGCTGGCCCGGCATCGCGATCATGCAGTCGATCACGTCGCTGTCCACCATCGCGCGACGAATGTCGCCCTCGCCGTTCTGGGTCGAGGACATCGAGCCGTTGGCGAGGACGACCCCGGCGGTGCCGGTTGGCTTCAGGTGGTGGAGGATGTGCTGGAGCCAGGCAAAGTTGGCATTGCCCGCAGGCGGGGCACCGAAACGCCATCGGGCATCCTCGCGGATGCGCTCGCCGCCCCAGTCGGACACGTTGAACGGTGGGTTGGCGAGAATATAGTCGGCGCGCAGGTCGGGCAGCTCGTCCTTGTGGAAGCTGCCCTCGCTGTTCCAGCGGAGGTCGGCGTCGATGCCGCGCACCGCCAGGTTCATCATCGCCAGCCGCCAGGTCGTGTGGTTCGACTCCTGGCCGTAGATGGCGATGTCGCCGATCCGGCCGCCGTGGCTCTCGACGAACTTCTCCGACTGGACGAACATGCCGCCGGAGCCGCAGCACGGATCGTAGACCCGGCCCTTGTAGGGCTCCAGCATCTCCACCATCGTGCGGACGACCGAGCGCGGCGTGTAGAACTCGCCGCCGCGCTTGCCCTCGCTGCCGGCGAACTGGCCGAGGAAATATTCGTAGACGCGGCCCAGGACGTCGCGTGACGCGTCCGCGCCGTCCTTGAAGCCGATGCCGGAGATGAGGTCGATCAGCTCGCCCAGCATCACCGCGTTGAGGCCGGGGCGGGCATAGTCCTTGGGCAGCACGCCCTTCAGGCCCGGATTGACCTTCTCGATCTCCAGCATGGCGTCGTCGACGACCTTGCCGACGCCCGGCTGGCGGGCACTGGCCTGGAGGTGCGACCAGCGGGCGAGCGGCGGCACCCAGAACACGTTGTCGGCGCGATACTCGTCCTCGTCCTCCGCGCCGTCCGGATACTCGGCCAGCAGCTGCGCGCGCTTGGCCTCGAACCCTTCCGAGATGTGCTTGAGGAAGATCAGCCCGAGCGCGACGTGCTTGTAGTCCGACGGCTCCATGTTGCCGCGCAGCTTGTCGGCCGCGCGGAACAGCTCCGCCTCGAACCCGAGGTCTCCGCCCTTCGGCGCCTTGGCGGCCTTCGCTGCCCGAGCCATGATGCTTCCCCCGACGACGCCCTGGTCGTCAGGACAATACCAAGCTGACACCACAATCCGGGCGAGAACTCAACGCTCCCGGCCGATGGAGCAGGCGGGGAGACCGCCGGTGGCACGGCTGGACCGTGGGTCAGCCGCCTTGCTTGTTGTGCCAATCGAGTGTAGCAACAGGCCGTGCAGCGCCGTGCTGCGCGCCTGCAAAATCAAGCACTAAGCTGGTGCGATTTCCTGGCTGGGACTCCTGCCGCCCCAGCCAGCACGTTGTTCTCGGCAAGTCGTCTCGATCCGGCCCGCTGTTTACCGACAGATCATCAATCTCCGGTACTTATCCCTCCGTGGGCGCTCTGTTCATCGTCAGTGCCGAAGATGCACGCTTTGCGGCGCGGGCGGTCGGGGCCGCTCGGGTCCAGTTCGCGCGGCTGGGTCTGCCTGACCTGATCGAACACCAGTGCCCGGGCTGGCGCATCCTGCATAGCGGTTACGCAGCGGGAGGGCCGGACCTGCGGATATCGCGTCCGAACGGATCAGCCGCCGTTGCCGGCACGATGACGGTCGGCGGTGGGATGGGTCTAGCGGCGTTACAGGACCTTCTCGCCCGCTCAGGGCCACCAGACTTCCACCGGGAGGAGCTTGGCGGCCAGTTCGCGGCCATCGTCCAGCGCGCCGGCCGCAGCTTCCTGTTCGGCGACTGGTTCGGCGCTTTCCCGGTCTATCACGATGCCGGCCGCCGCATCTTCTCGACATCGCTGCTCGCCGCGCTCGCCGCCATGCCGCGCGCCGCGTTACATCGTCAGGCGGTGTACGAGTTCGCCTTCAACATCGCGCCGATCGGCAACCACACGGTGGTCGAGCAGCTGTCGCTGCTGGCTCCGGGCGATGTGGTCGAGCTGCTTCCCGGCGGCGACACCGTGTCGCATCATCAGTCGCGCGAGCAGGACGCGAGTGAATCCGGCGCGCCCGTCGGCGTGCAGATCGAACGCCTGCGCGACGTCTTGGACACGACGATCAAGGCTCATGCTAGTGCCGCGTCGCGCGGTGTGCGCTGTCCCCTGTCGGGCGGGATCGACTCGCGCCTTGCCTTTGCCGCCGCGCGGGCGGCGGGTCTGTCGCCCGACCTCTACGTCTATGGACCGACCGGAAGCTGCGACGTGCGGATCGCGCGCAGCATCGCAGCCGGCGAGGGCTTGCCGCTCGACTGGTTCGACCAGCATGACGGGGCCTGCGATGCCGAAGCGTTCGCCGCCACGGTGGAGCGCAACTTCCATCAGTCCGACGGCCTGCCCAATTTCGGCAACATCTTCGACGCCGGCGGCAACGCGGTCGCGCGTGACGCGCGGCACGCGGGGGGTGCGCTCGCCATGTCGGGCGGCTGCGGCGAGGTCATGCGCGACTTCTTCCGCCTGCCCGATCAGCCGACCTCGGTGTCGCGGGTCGCGCGTACCTTCCTGTCGCGCTTCTCCGCCGACGATGCGAGCGCCGATTTCGACGGCGCTGCGTTTGTGTCGGCGCTGGCCGGCACGTTGGGCAGCGCCATCGGCGTGGACGATCTCCACCGGCCGATGCCGCGCCTGCTGATCGAACAACTCTACCCCAGGGTACGTTGCCGCGCGCTGTTCGGGCGTGAGATCGGCATCGAGGCGCGGTATGGGCCCTATCTGATGCCGTTCCTCGACCATCGCTTCGTGGCGGAGGCGGTGCGGCTGCCGATGGCGCTGCGCTGGGCTGGACGGGCGGAGGCGATGCTGCTGGCGGCGATCGATCCGCGGCTTGCGGCCTATCCGTCGTCCTATGGCCACCATTTCGCCGGGCCGCCCAGCCGCCGGCACCGGTTCGACGAATGGGCGTCGCGCTCCCGCCCCGCCTGGCTGCGCGAGCGCAGCTATCGGCTGCGTCGCCGACTGGGCGCGACCGGCGACGAGCATGGCAGCGTTCCGGCCTCCAGCCACATGGGCCGGGTCATCGACCTGTCCTTCCCGCACATGCGCGCGTTCTTCCGGCCGGAACGGGTGCGCGACCCGGCCCTATGGCGGCGGATCGCCTGCCTGGAATATTTCGCGGGGTGGATGGCGGCGAACTAGCGATCGAACCGGATCGCACGCTCGCCGAACGATCGCCCTCCTAGCTGATCGCGGCGATAACGATGGTGAACAGACCCAAGCCGAGCGACAGCGGCCATCGCAGCCGCATCCACCAGGATGGCGTAAGGCCATCCGCCGCCAGCCGACGATCCACCAGCAGGCTGCCCAGCAACGAGACGCCAAGCACCACCAGCATCGGCCCCGGCGGCGACACGCCGACCGCAAGCGCCAGTGCCGTGGCCAGCGCGACCAGCGACGGCGCAACGGCCGCCAGCCAAATCCACGCGGGTGCCTGGTCGGACGAGCGGGCGGCCAGCCCCCACCACATGCCACCCAGGAAGCTGAGGATCAGCGTCGCATAGGCATAGCCGACAGCCAACGCTGCGAGATGCCACCCTGCAGGCCCGGCCGCGAGCATGACCACGACCGCGGCTTGCGGCAGCAGTCCGGCAAAACCCAGAGCTCTCGCAAGAGGCGGCGTCGATGTCACTTATCCAGCTCGTGCCGCGCCCCAGCCAGCATCCGCCGCGCGACATCGCGAACCGCCTCGTCATCCTTGCTGTCATCGTGAGCGCGGTCGCCAAGGTGATCGAGGCTGTCCTCGATGAAGCTCAGCAGCCCCGGCTGGTTGCGCTCGACATGCTCGATCAGCTTGAACAGGACATGCTCGACCGCGATCTCGCGCTGACGGGTTAGCACGGCGCTATCGGTCATCTTTTCAGCCTTTTCCTGATGAGCCGACCGAACGCGCGAGAGCGGCGCAGGTGCCGCCGCAGAACCGCGGCTAGCGTTAGGCGGCGTGCGTCATCGCGGCGCGAGCACGTCGTCCAGCGCGCTCGGCGCATGGCGCGAGATGCGCACCTGGACGTCGCCTTGCGTGACCAGGCTGTTGGGCGGCACGTCCTGGACCAGCCAGACATTGCCGCCGATCGTCGAGTCGCGACCGATCGTGATCCGGCCGAGGATCGTCGCGCCGGCATAGATGACCACATCGTCCTCGATGATCGGGTGGCGTGCGAAGCGGCGGCGGACGCCGTCGTCGCCGTCCGCCTTCAGCCGCCGCGCGCCCAGCGTCACCTGCTGGTAGAGCCGCACCCGCGCGCCGATGACCGCGGTCTCGCCGATCACCACGCCGGTGCCGTGATCGATGAAGAAGCTGGGTCCGATCGCGGCACCGGGGTGGATGTCGATACCGGTGCGTGAGTTCGCCAGCTCGGAGACGATGCGCGCGACCAGCGGCGCGCCGAGCCCATGCAGCCGGTGCGCGAGGCGATGATGGATGATCGCCAGCGCGCACGGGTAGCAGATCAGGATCTCGTCGACGCTGCGCGCGGCCGGGTCGCCGAGGAACGCCGCCTCGACATCGCTGTCGATCAGCGCGCGGATCTCCGGCAGGCCGGCGGCGAAGTGGCGCACGATCGTCTCGGCTTGGCCCTCGTCGAAGCTGACCTCGTTCTCGGCGTCCCAATAGCGCAGCTCCAGCCGCACCTCGCCGAGCAGCGTCGCCAGCGCGCGGGCAAGCACCTGATCGACATAGGCGTCCTCGTCGGCCTCGCCATGCGCCTCGCCCAGCCGCTGCGGGAACAGCGCCGCGCACAGGTCGGTGACCGCCGCCTCGATCCGCTGGCGGGACGGAAAGCCGTCGACGCCGACCTCCAGGTGCCGGTGATGAGCCTCGCGCCAGCGCCTGCGCGCCGCGCGCAGGCCGGCGGCGATGTCCGCCAGGTCGCCGGGCGGCTGATCCGCCTGTTCGATGGTATCGCCCCGCACCAGATGATCGCTCACCGCCAGTCGTCCGCGACGCGCGCCAACGATTGGGGCTGATCCGAGGCGGCGTCGGCGATCAGCTCCGCGACCACTCGCTGCCCCTCTTCCCAGCCGCCGAGACCGGAGGCGGCGTTCATATGGCCGGCCGTGCCGGCATCGTGGAAGCGTGCCGACCAGCCCACCGCCATCTCGCGCGAGCGCTGGAAGCTCGCATAGGGATCGTTGCGGCTGGCGACCACGATGGTCGGGAACGGCAACGGCCGCCGCGGAACCGGCCCGAACCGCGCGACGCGCGGGTCGACGTCCTCGCGCTCGGGATCGGGCGGTGCCACCAGCAGCGCACCGCCGACCCTAGCGGCGAGATCGCCGGCGATGCTCGCCCACCAGACGACGGCGAGGCAGCCGAGGCTGTGGGCGACGATCACCGGCCGGCCATCGATCTCCGCCACCGCGCGGCCGAGCCGGGCGATCCAGCCGATCCTGGTCGGATCGTCCCAGCGGCCGAGTTCGGCACGCACGCAGTCGCTCCGCTCGCGCTCCCACCGGCTCTGCCAATGGCCGGGGCCTGAGGAATTGAGGCCGGGAACGATCAGGCAGGTCATACAGAGATGCTCTCGGTGATACGGCGGCCTTATCCCTCACCTCGGCAGGGGAGATGAGTGTGGATTTCTGTCGTCCCGCAAAGCTGGGGTTGGGCTTGGGCCCGTCAGGTGCCGCGTTCCTGATCGCTACCCACTTGACCAGCGTCGATCCGATGTTGACACCATGGTGGTCATCGCGGGCGGTCGACGAGACCGGCTTCAACCAGGGGATCGTCAATGCGCCTAGCTGCCACCATAAGCCTGCTCGCCCTGCTGGCCAGCTCGTCTGTCGGTGCGCAGCAGACCGCGCAGGTCTCGGCGACGTCGTCGGGCGATCGCGATGCAGGCCAGGCCGGCGCACCGCGCGACGAGCCCGGCC
>NZ_CAHJXA010000097.1 GCF_903644135.1 Sphingomonas bacterium
CAAACACCGTCGCTTGCACCAGTGCTAGGTCAGCCGATCACCCGCGCCCGACAAGGCGGCCCCCACCGCAGGGATACCACAATTCGCCTCGATCGAAAACTTTTGGCATCGTTTGCGCACACTGTTTGCCACGCTGGAGAGACTGGCCAAGGCCGATGCATTCCGCGCGCTGAGATTGAATTGGCGGTAGGCGCTGTAGGCGATTCAGACGACCCCGACGCCTTCGTCGGGCAGCAAGCCGTATCTTTTCCTGAAGCCCCATGCGGCTCAGGAGCATCTGCATACCCGAGCGTTTCCAGCCCGACGGCGATCACGCCGCCAGCAGCTTGTCCACGGTGATGGGTAGCGAGCGCACCCGCTTGCCGGTGGCATGATAGATCGCATTCGCGACGGCGGCCGCGACGCTGACGATCCCAATCTCGCCCAGGCCCTTGACGCCGAGCGACGTCACCTCGGGATCGGGCTCGTCGACGAAGATCACCTCGATCTCCTCGATGTCGGCGTGGGCAGGGACATGATACTCGCCGAAGCTGTGGTTGATCCACTTGCCCAGCGCCTTGTCGGGCATGGTCTCCTCGTGCAGCGCCATGCCGATCCCCATCACGACGCCGCCGAGGATCTGGCTGCGCGCCGTCTTGGGATTGATGATCCGGCCGGCCGCCACCGCGATCACGACGCGAGTGATGCGCACCTGGTCGAGGTCCTCGTCGACGCGCGCCTCGACGAACACCGCGCTGTGCGTGTTGCGCGCCTTGGTGGCGAGCGAGATCATGCCACCGATGCCGGGAGACGCGGTCTCCTGCGCTTCGATCGCGTCGAGCCCGCCTGCCCGCATGGCGTCGAGCAGACCGACGCGGCGGCTCGGGTCGTCGCGGCTGATCATCTCGCCGCCAGCGAACTCCAGCTCCTCGACCGAGCCGACGCCGTGGAGCGCGCGGCCCTCGATCTTGTCGGCCGCCTTCAGCAGTTGCTTCGCCAGCGACTGGCAGGCGAGCTGCACCGCCGCCCCGGTCGATGCCGCTCCCCAGGAGCCACCCTCCACCGGTGCCGTCGGCAGGTCGCTGTCGCCGAGCCGCGCCGTGATGCTGTCGGGCGACAGGCCAAGCGTGTCCGCGGCGACCTGCACCATGACCGTGTAGGTGCCCGTGCCGATGTCGGAGGTGGCGGACGCGACCTCCAGATGGCCGTTCGCGGTCAGCTTGGCCGAGGCGGAGGTCTTCATGAAGTTGGCTTCCCACAGCCCGGTGGCGACGCCCCAGCCGATCAGCTCGCGCCCTTCCTTCATGGAGCGCGGTTCGGCCGAGCGCCTGGCCCAGCCGAACCGCTCCGCGCCCTCGTCATAGGCCTCGCGCAGCGCCTTGGAGGTGAACGGCTTGCGGCTCATGTTGTCGATGTCGGAATAGTTGAGCAGGCGGAACGCCAGCGGATCGATCCCTGCCTTGTAGGCCAGCTCGTCGATCGCGATCTCGAACATCGTCATGCCGGTCGCCGCGCCCGGCGCGCGCATGTCGGCCGAGGTGTAGGTGTCGCGCGGCGCGATCGCGTAGCTGCCCTGAATGTTGGGGCAGGCGTAGTTGATCATGCCCCAGGTAACGATGTCCTCCATATTATACTCGAACCGCGAGGTGGAGGTGGTGGCATCGCCCAGCACCGCCGTCAGCTTGCCGTCCGCGTCCGCGCCGAGCTTGATCTGATAGGTGCATTCCGGCCGGTGGCCGTGGCTGAACATTTGCGAGCGGGTCATCACCACGCGTACCGAGCGCTCAAGATGGATCGCGGCCATGGTCGCGACCTGGAGCTGCCATTGCGGCCGGAGCGCGCCGCCGAAGCCGCCGCCGACATAGGCGTTGACCACCCGCACGTTCTTGGCGCCGAGCCCGTATGCGCTCGCCACCAGCCCCTGAGAGGTCTGCGAGCCCTGGACCTTGTCGTAGATCGTGACGGTGCCGTCGCCGTGCCAATGCACGGTGGAGGCGTGCATCTCCATCTGCATCTGATGCTCGACCGCAAGGTGATACTCGGCCGTCAGCTGGAGCGGCGCTTCGGCAAAGGCGCCTTCCGCGTCGCCATGGTTCTTGGGCGGGTGATAGGTGTCGCGCTTCTTGCCGGGACCTGGCAGGAACTTCTCGGCGAGTGAGGCCTCGAAATCGATGTTGTGCGGTTCGGCCTCGTACGTCACGTCGACCAGGGTCGCGGCGAACCGCGCCGCCTCGAACGTCTCGGCGACCACCACCGCGATCGGCTGCGCGTTGAAGAGGATGCGGTCGTCGTGGAAAGCCTTGAACGGCTCGCCCGGGATTTGCAGCTGGTCCTTCCAGCTGCGGTTGAGCCAGGCGTGCTTGGGGCGGTTGAGGTGGCTGAGGATGTCGACGACGCCGGGCACCGCGCGCGCGGCCTCTTCGTCGATCGCGATGATTCGGCCCTTGGTGATCGCGGACACGATTGTGACGCCGTAGAGCAGGTCGGGGACGTGATACTCGGCGGCGTACTTGGCCTCGCCAGTGACCTTGGCGACGCCATCGACTCGGCTGAGCGGCGTACCGATACCGACCTTCTGGGGTGCGTTCATGGGTTCGCCTCCTACGCGATGCGCTTATCGGTCTGGGATTGGGGCGTGCCGGCGGCGGCCTGCGTCAGCGCGCGGACGATGCCGCGGCGGCCGAGCTCGATTTTGAAGGCGTTGGTCGGCTGGCCGACCGCGCCGGCGAGCAGCGCCTCTACCGCCGCCGCGAACACCGCGTCGCCGGGCTCCCGGCCGATCAGCAGCTCCTCGGCCTCGCGACGGCGCCACGGCTTATGCGCAACGCCCCCCATCGCGATCCGGGCCTCGGCGACCCGGCCCTCCTCAATCCGAAGACCGACCGCGATCGACACCAGCGCGAAAGCGTAGCTGCGCCGGTCGCGCAGCTTGAGATAGGTGTAGTTGCTGGCGAACCCCTCCGGGGGCAGGTCGATCGCGGTGACGATCTCGCCGGGGCGCAGCGTGTTGTCGGCCCAGGGTTCGTCGCCGGGCAGGCGATGATAGTCCGCGAAGGCGATCGTCCGGGTCCCATCGGGGCCGGCCACCTGCACCTCGGCCGCCAGGGCGGCGAGCGCCACGCACATGTCGGAGGGGTGGGTGGCGATGCACTGGTCGCTGGTGCCCAGCACGGCATGGACTCGGTTGAACCCGCCGATCGCGCCGCAGCCCTGGCCGGGCGAGCGCTTGTTGCAGGGCGTGTCGACGTCGTAGAAATAATAGCAGCGGGTGCGCTGATTAAGGTTGCCGCCGTTGGTCGCGGCGTTGCGCAGCTGTGGACTGGCCCCGGCGAGGATCGCGCTCGCCAGCATCGGGTAGCGTTCCTGGACGCGGTCGTCATAGGCCGTCTCGCTGTTCGTCACGAGCGCGCCCAGTCGCAAGCCGCCGCCGTCCAGCTCGACGATCTCGCGCAGCGGCAGCCGGTTGATGTCGATCACCTCCAGCGGGCGCGCGACATTCTCCTTCATCAGGTCGATCAGGTTGGTGCCGCCGGCGAGAAAGGCCGCGCGGTCGGGCGTTCCGGCTCGGATGGCGTCGGGCAGGCTGTCCGGCCGCGCATAGTCGAACCGGATCATGCCGCGTCCTCCTGTTCGAGCACATCGAGGACGGCATCGGCGATGTTCGTGTAGGCGCCGCAGCGGCAGATGTTGCCGCTCATCTGCTCGCGCACCTCAAGCCGCGAATGCGCATGTCCTTCGTTGATTAGGCCCTGTGCCGAACAGATCTGGCCGGGCGTGCAATAGCCGCACTGGAACGCGTCATGCTCGACGAACGCGGCTTGGAGCGGGTGAAGGTGGCCGGTCTGACCGAGCCCTTCGATCGTCGTGATCTCGCAGCCGTCGAGCGTCACCGCCAGCTTGAGGCAGGAGTTGACCCGCACCCCGTCGACCAGAACCGTGCAGGCACCGCACTGCCCGTGATCGCAGCCCTTCTTGGTCCCCGTCAGGTCGAGCTTGTCGCGCAGCAGGTCGAGCAATGTCGTCCATGGCTCGATCGCCAGGCGTCGCTCCTCGCCATTGATCGTCAGCACGGTCGCAACCTCGGCGATCGGCGTCGCGGCGAGCGTCCTGAGCATCTCGGTAGTGGCCATCGCAATATCCCTTTGCTTGCGTTCAGCCGGCCGCGACATCGGCGAGCAACGTTTGGGCCGCGAGCTTGCCGAAGCCGTTCGCGGCCAGCGGGCTTGCGCCGGTGATCAGCTTGCGATCCTTGTGCGTCGAGGCGTCCGCCTCGCTGTTGGCGATGGTCACGCCCAAGGCCTGAAGCTTCTCGCCGAAGAACCAGCCGAGCTGTCCCGGCAAATAGCCGACATCGACGATCTCGCGATCCTGCGCGTCCGGAAAGGCGGTGATCGTGTAGCCGGCGAACGGAAAGCCGCCGCTATCGCCCGTGTTCGCCAGCGAGAGCAGCGCCGCCGGACCATGGCAGATCGCTAGGATGTGACGATCGCTGTCGAGCGCCCAGCGCAGCACGGCGGCAACCTCGGCACTCTCGTGCAGGTCGATCAACGGTCCATGGCCGCCGGGGATGAACACCGCCGCATAGTCGCTGTCCGGCCCCAGCCCCGCGACGACGTCGGACAGCTTCAGCGGCTGCTGGAACCGCTCCAGATAGGCGCGGTGAAGCCCGGTGATCGCCTCGTCCTCGTTGGGCATCGCCCAGAACTCGAACTTCATCGAGTTGCCGGACACCGTCGCGATGTCGAACTCGAAACCGGCTTGGCGCAGATGGTACATCGGCACCAGCGTCTCGATCGGGTGATTGCCGGTCGAGAACAGCGCGCCGTTCGCGACCTTCAGATAACGCTCGTCGACCCCGATGACGAGGATGCGGCGCGTGCCGGTATAGGGCTGCGGGTAGTCGGCACCTTCAAGATCGCTCTTGGGACTGGTGGCCTGACCCAGCGCGAACTTGGAAGGAAAGAACGCGTTGAACTCAGCCTCGTCGGGCTGCGGCTCCTTGCTCAGCGGCAGGATGCTCATGGTTGGTCTCCCGATCTCTTTTAGATGCTGCCTACAGGGGCTTGATGCATCCAGATAGAGTGATGGGTAGGAGCGTAGGAGGCCCCTTCTCATCCTATGACCGTCAGTCCCCCTCTCCCGGCGTCGGGAGGTAGCTCACCAGCGACAGGTCCGGCCGCCCTTCGGAGACGAGCGCCACGCAGGTCAGGTCGATACGTCCGCGCGTGGGATGGCTCAGCCGCTTGATCCCTTCGTGAAAACCCCGGACGTCCAGCTCCTGCCACCAGTGGCGGAACTCCTCGCTCTCGGCACCGATCTCCTCGACCAGCGCGTCGAACGGTGCCTTGTCGGACGTCTTCGCGCGCGCGCCGCGGAACAGGCCGATCGTGCCGCGCGCGATGCCCTCCCAGCCGTGGATCAGCTCGCGATAGGGAGGGTAGAGGAACATCAGCCACAGCGTGTTGCGCGCACGCGGCTCCAACATCCCATAGTCCACGAACACGTCCGCCGCCGCCGCATTCCAGGCCAAAATGTCGAGGCGGTCGCTGCGCAGATAGGCCGGCACGGGGTCGAGCGCCTGGACAAGGTTCAGAAGACCGTCGCTCGGGTCGTCTCCGGTTCCGGCGATCGGCGGCCGGCGCGCCGACAGCGCGAGCAGATGCTCGGCTTCTGCCTGGTCAAGCCGGAGAACGCGAGAGAGCCGCTCTAGCGTCGCCATCGACACATTGATGTCGCGGCCCTGCTCCAGCCAGGTATACCAGCTGACGCTGATCCCGGCGAGCACGGCGACCTCCTCGCGACGCAGGCCGGGCGTCCGGCGCTGGCCGGTCGACAGGCCCAGATCCGGCGGTTGCAGCCGAGCGCGGCGGCTCGCCAGGAACGCTCCTAGCGCCTTGCGCTCCTCCGCAGCTGGTTTGTTCATCCCGCTTTCCTCGAGTTTAGTCTCGCCGCGCGTTCCGCCAGGATCGACTGCCGCAATATCATGAAGTAGACCGGTCGACACCTGATGATCAGATCATAGGCGAGGTCGCTCGGCGACACCCGCCACTGACTGAGGTTTCGGTCGATTGCACCCCCTACACGTCAATCTCGAGCTGCCGCTCATGCTTTTCGCTCGCGGCCAGCCCACGCAGCCCCGGCGTTGACGTCGCTCTCGGGGCGAGCACATTGACGAGAATACGGCGGAGCGAGGTCAACGTCACCAACCAGCGCTACGTTACCCAAGCACGCACATCATCGACACGATAACGCAGTTTACTGGTTTGCCCGCCACCTACGGGGTGACTGTCGGTTACAGCTTCCAGGTCGCTCTCAGCTCAGGGTCATCATGTCGGCAGGCGCGAAGGACCTGAGCCCGGCCGCGTCGCCCGTGCGTACCTTCCTGACCCAGTCGGGATCGGTGAGCAGCGCGCGCCCGACCGCGATGAGATCGAACTCCTCGCGCTCCAGCCGATGAACCAGGTTGTCGAGCGAACTCGGCGTCGAACTCTCGCCCATGAACGCGCCGAGCATATCGCCGGACAGCCCGACCGAACCGACGCTGATGGTCTTGGCGCCGGTCAGCTTCTTGGCCCAACCGGCGAAGTTGAGGCCGCCCTCACCGTCGATGTCCGAGAACTCGGGCTCCCAGAACCGGCGTTGCGAGCAGTGCAGCACGTCGGCGCCGGCCTCGACCAGCGGCACCAGCCACTCGGACAAGGCGTCGGGCGTCTCGGCCAGGCGGGCGGCATAGTCCTGCTGCTTCCACTGGCTCAGCCGCAGGATGACGGGGAAGTCCGGCCCGACCGCCGCGCGGACGCTCCTGACCACCTCCGCCGCGAACCGCGTCCGTTCCCTCACCGTCGCCCCGCCGAACAGGTCGTCGCGGGTGTTGGTCTCGGCCCAGAAGAACTGATCGATCAGGTAACCATGCGCGCCGTGGATCTCGACCACGTCGAAGCCCAGACGCCTGGCATCGGCGGCGGCGCGGCCGAAGGCGTCGATGGTGTCGGCGACGTCCTCCTCGCTCATCGCGCGGCCTCGCGTCGCGCCCGGAGCCATCAGTCCGGACGGGCTCTCTACCTCCGCTCCGGGCAGCCACTCGGTCATCGGATTGGCGACCGAGCCCACATGCCAGATCTGCGGTCCCATCCGGCCGCCCGCCGCGTGCACCTCCTCGACCACGCGCCGCCAACCGGCCAGCGCGGCCTCGCCGTACAGATGGGGGATACGCTCGTCGTTCTTCGACGACGGACGCTCGACCACCACGCCCTCTGACAGGATCAGCCCGACCTCCCCCTCGGCACGGCGGCGGTAATAGGCGGCGACGTCCTCGCCGGGCACGCCGCCTGGAGAGAAGCTGCGGGTCATAGGTGCCATGACGATGCGGTTCTTGAGCTCCAGCGAGCCCAGACGAACGGGCTGGAACAGGATGTCGAGGTCGGAAGAGGGCATGGGACGGCTCCGTTGGATCACTGCGTCAGGTATAGTCTCTATACCTGAGGTCAATTGGGCACTAGAAGGCAACCAAGGCACCCAGGAGAAACCATGCAGTCCCAAGACGCGCCGCTGGACGCCAACTGTCCTCATCGTCTGCTGATCGATCAGGTGACCGACAAATGGTCGATCCTGATCCTGACCGCGCTCGACGCGAACCCGCTGCGGTTCAACGCGCTCAAGCGGCGGCTGCTAGGGGTCACCCAGAAGGCCTTGACCGCCAGCCTGCGCCGCCTGGAGCGCAACGGCCTGATCGGCCGCCGCGTGGTCACGCTGTCGCCGGTCGCCGTCGAATATCGGATAACGCCGCTGGGCCGCACCCTGCTGCCGCCCTTTCTAGCGCTTTACCGCTGGACGGTCGACAGCCTGCCGGCCGTGGAGAAGGCTCGACACCGGTTCGACATCGTCGGAGATGAGAACGCGGATGCGATCGCTGCGTAAGCGATGATTATGTGTCGATGAGTGTCAGGCTAGCTGCGGAGTGAACGTGGAAAGTCGGACACTTAGGCCCTCTGGCCTTCCCTGAATTGGACGCTTGTTCATACCGATCGAGCGATCGATCCGTCCGGTAGCTCGACAGACGCCGTTGACATGGGATCACTTCATCTAGCCTTGGTCCGCTCCATGCTTCTCCCGGCTATCTTGTAAAATAGATCGGATCGAGGTCGCGACGAACGCAACCGCAAGATCGGCGCGGTGGCGCTCGTGAGTCGCCATGTCGATCCGGAAACCGTCGACCACGATCGGTGGCGGCGCCGTCGCCAGCCCGGCGGCGCGGTCACCCGTCAGCACCAGGCTCGGCAGCAGCGCCAGCATCTGCGACGCGCGTAGCAGGTCGGGCACCAGCAGGAAGCTCGGCACCGCCAGCCCGACCCGCCGCTCCAGCCCCGTCGCGGTCAATCGGTCGTCCACCTCGGTCCGCGTCGCGCCCTCGGCGGAAACAATGATGTGAGGATAATCGAGCCAGCCTCGCGCCGCTTCGTCCGCCAGCGCCGGATGGCCGGCGCGCCCGGCGAGCCGGTACTGCTCGTCGACTATATGCTCGACCAGCACGCCGCGTGGCGGGCCGGGGCGGAACACCGACACCGCAATGTCGGCAACGCCGCTCGCCACGTCGGCCAGCGCCGCCGCGCCGCTGCCCCAGCCGCGAAAGGCGAGCGTGACACCCGGTGCCTCGGCGGCGGTGGCCGGGATCTTCATCAGGTCGCGGTGCACGATGTGCGTGGTGCCGCAGGCCTTGTGC
>NZ_CAHJXA010000098.1 GCF_903644135.1 Sphingomonas bacterium
CCGGCCGTGACGCTCGCGCCCGGCTTCGACGGCCGCGCCTCGGCGGTGGCAAGCGCGAGCGGGCGGATGCTCGACGCGATCGGCGTCGCGCAGCGGCTGGCCGGGCAGGGCTGCGCGATCCGCCAGATCCGGGTGAGCGACGGGCTGGAGCCGGGCGCGCTCGACTTCATCCCCGATGCCGGCGACGGCGCGTTGGGCGTCATGTACGAGAACAAGACGCTGCGCCGGGCATTGTTCGATGCCGCCAGCGCGGCACCTCTGGTTGACCTGCGGATGCAGACGCGCGCGCTGGCGGTCGAGCGCGGCCCAACCGGCGTCGCCGCGACGCTCGACGATGGCGACACCGTGCGTGCGCCGCTGTTGATCGCGGCGGAGGGGCGCAACTCGCCGACCCGCGCCGCCGCCGGCCTTGCGGTGGCGACCTGGCGCTACGATCACGCCGCAATCATCGGCGCGTTCCATCACGAGCGCCCGCACGACAGCGTCGCGTTCGAGATTTTCTATCCCTCCGGCCCGTTCGCGCTGCTGCCGCTGCCCGACGATGAGCAGGGGCATCGCTCGGCGATCGTCTGGACGGTGGCGGCGAGCGATGCCGCGGGGATGCTCAAGCTCGGCGACCGTGGCTTTCTGGCGGAGGCAGAGGCGCGGATGGGCGGCTTCCTGGGAGCGCTGTCGGGCGCGAGTCCCCGCGCGTCCTATCCGCTTGGCTTCCACCACGCGGCGCGGATCATCGCCGAGCGGCTGGCGCTGGTCGGCGACGCCGCGCACGGCATTCACCCGATCGCCGGGCAGGGCCTCAACCTGGGCTTTCGCGACGTCGCCGCGTTGGTGGAGGTGCTGGTCGAGGGCAAGCGGCTGGGCATGGAGCTGGGCGACGCGCAGCTGCTCGCGCGCTACCAGCGCTGGCGCGGGCTCGACACCTTTGCGGTGGCGGTGGCGACCGACACGCTGACCCGGCTGTTCGGCGTGCGGGGCCGGACGGCGAGCGCGGTGCGGCGGCTGGGGCTGAGCGCGGTCAACGCGATCCCGCCGCTGAAGGCACGGTTCATGGCCGAGGCGCGGGGCGAAAGCGGCGATCTGCCCAAGCTGTTGCAGGGCATGACCGTCTAGGCAGCGGGCGAAAGAGTTCGCGCCTCCTCCACCAGCATCACCGGCACGCCGTCGCGGACCGGATAGGCCAGCCCTGCGGCCTCGCTGACCAGTTCCTGCCGTTCCTCGTCATAGCGTAGCGGCGTGCGCGTCAGCGGGCAGACCAGGCGTTCCAGCAGCCAGGGGTCGATCACCGTTGCCTCACTGCAACGTCACCCGGTCCTCGCCGTCGTGGCGGCCGAAGAACTGGAGCAGCTGGATGATCAGGTCGGCGCGGTCCTCGATCCCCGGCGCTTCCAGCAGCGCCTGCTTGGCGGCGGCGTCGAAGGGGGCGATCTGGGCGATGCCGTTGACCAGGCTCTCGTCATCGAGCCGGCCGACCTGGTCCCAGTCGACGCTATAGCCCTGCGCATCGGCGAAGCGGCGCGACTCCATCTCCAGCGAGGCGCGGCGGCCGAGCGACAGCGTCTCGTCGGGGGTGGACGGCAACAGCACCGCCTCGACCTGGCGAAAGGCGGTGGAGACGTCGAGCTCGCGGACGACGCGGAAAAGCGCCAGGCCCTCCAGCACGACGTTGTAGCGGCCATCCTCCATCGCCTCGACCTCGGCGATGCGGCCGACACAGCCCAGGTCGTACAGCGCCGGCGGCGCGTCGGCGTTACCCTTTTCCAATCGTGGCTGGATCATGCCGATCCTTCGGTCGCGCGCCATCGCGTCGCTGACCATCGCCCGGTAACGCGGCTCGAAGATGTGGAGCGGCAGGTGCAGGCCAGGGAACAGCAGCGCGCCGGGCAGCGGGAAGATCGACAGCCGCGTCGTCACCGGCGCGTCGGCGGGGGTGTCCTGGCCGGTCATCCGAACAGCACCGCCGACAACCGCCGCCGCTGCGCCGACACCCACGGGTCCATCAGCCCCACGACCTCGAACAGCTTGAGCAGTTGGGTCCGCGCCGCGCCCTCGTGCCAGTCGCGCTCGGCGGCGACGATGTGGAGCAGGTTGTCGGCCGCACCGTCGCGCTCGCCCGCCACCATCTGTGCGCCGGCCAAGGTGAAGCGGCGTTCATGGTCGTCGGGGTTGGCCTGCACCTCAGCCGCGAGCGCGGCATAGTCAGCGACCGTCGGCGCGCTGCGGGCGAGGTCGAGCGCCGCCCTGGCGCGATCGATGCCAGCATCCTTGAGGTCGGCGGGCAGCGCGTCGATCGCCGCCTGCGCCTCGTCCACCTGGCCGGCCTGAACCAGCGCGCGAATGCGGCCCGACAACACCTGCGGATGGTCCGGAGCCATATCGGCGAGCTGGTCGAAGATGTCGAGAGCGCGCTCGGTATCGCCGGCCGCCAGCACCTCCTCGCCCATCGCGATCAGCGGCTCCAGCTCGGCTTCGGCAGCCGCGGCTTCCGACTGGATCGGCAACTGCTTGAGCAACTGGTCGAGGATGGTGCGCAGCTGCGATTCTGTGCGCGCCGGGGTCAGGTCGGCGACCAGCTGCCCCTGGAACATCGCATAAACGGTCGGGATCGTCTTGATCTGGAATTGCGCGGCGATGAACTGGTTCTTGTCGGTGTCGACCTTGGCCAGCGCCACGCCCTTGTCGGCGTAAGCCGCGGCGACCTTCTCCAGCAGCGGCGTCAGCGCCTTGCACGGCCCGCACCATTCCGCCCAGAAATCGATAATGACGAGGCTGGCCATCGACGGCTCGACGACATCGCGGCGGAAGCTCTCCACGGCTTCCTTCTCGGCGGGGGACATGCCTAACGTGGCCAAGGGGCGCTCCTGTCGGTGATGCCCCTATGTGGGGCGGCAGCGCAGGGACGCCAAGGTTTTTGTCGCCCGCCCGGCGCGCCCTTACTGATTCATCGAGGCGAAGAAATCCTCGTTGGTCTTCGAGTCCTTCATCTTGTCCTGCAGAAACTCCATCGCGTCGATGGTGCCCATCTGCATCAGGATGCGGCGCAGCACCCACATCTTCGACAGCTTGCCCTTCTCGACCAGCAACTCCTCCTTGCGGGTGCCCGACTTGCCGATGTCGATCGCCGGGAAGACGCGCTTGTCGGCGATCTTGCGGTCGAGGACGATCTCGGCGTTGCCGGTGCCCTTGAACTCCTCGAAGATCACCTCGTCCATGCGGCTGCCGGTGTCGATCAGCGAGGTCGAGATGATGGTCAGCGACCCGCCCTCCTCGATGTTGCGCGCCGCGCCGAAGAAGCGCTTGGGCCGCTGCAGCGCGTTGGCGTCGACGCCGCCGGTCAGCACCTTGCCCGACGACGGCACCACCGTGTTGTAGGCACGGCCGAGCCGGGTGATGTTATCGAGCAGGATGATGACATCCTTCTTGTGCTCGACGAGCCGCTTGGCCTTCTCGATCACCATCTCGGCAACCTGGACGTGGCGGGTGGCGGGCTCGTCGAAGGTCGAGGACACGACCTCGCCCACCACCGTGCGCTGCATGTCGGTGACCTCCTCGGGCCGCTCGTCGATCAGCAGCACGATGAGGTAGCATTCGGGATGGTTGGCGCTGATCGCGCGGGCGATGTTCTGCATCATCACCGTCTTGCCGACCCGCGGCGGCGCGACGATCAGGCAGCGCTGGCCCTTGCCGAGCGGCGCCACAACGTCGAGGACGCGGCCGGTCTTGTCCTTGATCGTCGGGTCCTCGATCTCCAGCTTCAGCCGTTCCTCGGGATAGAGCGGCGTCAGATTGTCGAAATTGACGCGGGTACGCACCGCTTGGGGATCGTCGAAATTGACCGCGACCAGCCTGACCAGCGCGAAATAGCGTTCGCCATCCTTGGGCCCGCGAATCTCGCCCTCGACGGTATCGCCGGTGCGAAGGCCGTGCTTTCTGACCTGGTTGGGAGAGACGTAGATGTCGTCGGGACCGGCGAGGTAATTGGCCTGCGGGCTGCGCAGGAAGCCGAAGCCGTCGGGCAGCACCTCAATCGTGCCCTCGCCCATAATCTGGTCGCCATTCTCCGCCTGCACCTTGAGGATCGCGAAGAGCAGGTCCTGCTTGCGCAGCGTCGAGGCGCCCTCGACACCAATCTCCTCGGCCATCGAGACCAGCTCGGCGGGAGTCTTCTTCTTCAATTCTTTGAGATGCATGGGAAATCCGTGAGCGGACGGGCAGGAGGCAGATGAGCGTCGATCTGGCGAGGATACGCAGCGGATCAGGACGTAGAGAAAGGCAGCACGGCGGACGCCTGCTGTTGCGGTCAGGACCTAAGTCGGTCTGCGAGGAACGTCAAGCGGCGAACCGCCGGGCGATGATCTGGCAGCCTAGAACGGCTTGACCACGGCGAGGATGACGATCGCGATCAGGCCGACCGCCGGCACCTCGTTGACCAGCCGCAGCGTCTTGCCACTCAGCGTCGCACGGCCGCCGCCGAGCTTGCGCGCATAACCGACCGCCCAGCCGTGATAACCCGCCAGCGCGATCACGAACAACAGCTTGGCATGGAGCCAGCCCTCCATCCAATGCTGCCCGATCGACGCCAGCGCGAGGCCGAGCGCGATGACGATGATCATCGCCGGCGTCAGGATGATCGAGCGCAGCTTGCCCTCGCGCTCGACCCAGCGGGCGGCATCGGCACCGTCGCCGCGGGCCAGTGCTTCCTGATGATAGACGAGGTAGCGCGGGAAGATGAACAGCCCCGCCATCCAGAACACCACGAACAGGATGTGCGCGGCGAACAGCCAGAGATAGGTCATCCGGGGTTCCTTACGCGCGCCAGCAGCGCCTCGACATGCGCGATCGGGGTATGCTGGTCGATGCCGTGGCCGAGATTGAAGACGTGGGGACGCTCGGCCAGCGCGGCAAGGATACGATCGATCGCGCTCGTCAGCGCCGGGCCGCCGGCGATCAGCGCCAGCGGGTCGAGATTGCCCTGCACCGGCATACCGTCCGGCAAGGCACGATGCGCCCAAACGGGGTCGACCGTCTCGTCAAGCCCGACCGCATCCACCCCGGTCTCGCGCGCATAGGCGGGAAGCTTGCCGCCCGCGCCCTTGGGAAAGCCGATCACCGGCACGCCGGGACAGCGGGTGCGCAGCGCCGCGACGATCGCCGCATTGGGCGCGATTACATAGGCCTCGAACTGGGCGGGGCTGAGGCTGCCCGACCAGCTGTCGAACAGCTGCACCGCCTCGACCCCGGCGGCGATTTGGCCGGCAAGGTAATCGATCGTCATCGCCGTGATCGCTGCGATGACCGCACCGAACGCGCCCGGATCGGCATAGGCGTAGCGTCGCGTCTCGCCCTGGTCGCGGCTGCCCTGGCCGGCGACCATGTAGGTGGCGACCGTCCATGGCGAGCCGGCGAACCCCAGGAACGTCGTCTGGGGCGGCAGCGATGCTGCGACTCTGGCGACCGTGGCATAGACCGGCTCCAGCCGCGCCGGCACCCGCTCCAGCGCCGCCAGTGCATGGTCGACCAGCGGCGGCGTCAGTCGCGGCCCCTCGCCGACACCGAAGCTCAGCTCCTGCCCCAGCGCCCATGGCACCATCAGGATATCGGAGAACAGGATCGCGCCATCGAAACCGAACCGGCGGATCGGCTGCAGCGTCACTTCGGCTGCCGCATCGGGATCGGTGGCAAGGGCGAGGAACCCGCCCTTCTCCGCCCGCAGCGCGCGATATTCGGGGAGATAGCGGCCCGCCTGACGCATCAGCCAGACCGGTGGGATCGGCTGCCGCTCACCCATCAACGTCGCGAGCAGGGTTTTGGGGTGAGTCAGACAGTGCCTCTCTTCATAGGAGAAGATTCAAAAGGGATGTTGATGGAGTAGGGCGGTGCGCAACGGGGATTAGGCAGCGCTGCCCGACTTGCCAACAGCTTGACGGTAGCGGCGGCGCGATTCCGCCCGGATTCGCCGCGATCGTCCCCATGATCCACAGCCTGTTGAAGGAACCGCCGCCTGTGGATGCGGTTGTGGGGCGATCGATCCTTATCCACGTCGGCGACCTCGCTTGGCGGTGACAGGCAGTTGCGCTAGCCCTTTTGCCGATGTTGTCCACAGATCCATCCGCCAGCGTCGTCGATGGCTGAGACCCGCCTCCACCTCCATCTCCTGTCGGATTCGACGGGCGAGACGCTGGAGAACATCGCCAAGGCGGCGCTGGCGCAGTTCGACAATGTCGAGACGGTGCGGCATTTCTGGCCGATGGTGCGCACCGAAGCGCATCTGGAGCGCATCCTGCAGGAGGTCGCGCAGAATCCCGGCCTGGTGATCTTTACCCTCGTCAACCCGGCGACACGCCGCATCCTGGAACAGCGCTGCGCCTCGCTCGGGCTGCCGGCGGTGGCACCGCTGGATACGGTGAACGACGCGCTGTCGGTGCTGCTCGGCCAGCAGGCCAAGGCGCGGCCGGGGCGCCAGCACGTCCTCGATGCAGCCTATTTCGCGCGCGTCGATGCGATCCAGTTCACCATCGCCCATGACGACGGCATCCTGGCCGAGGAGTGGGAGGAGGCGGACATCGTCCTGGCCGGCGTGTCGCGCTCGTCGAAGACGCCGACCTCGATCTACCTCGCCAACCGCGGCTACAAGACCGCCAACATCCCGATCGTCGTCGAGAGCCCGCCGCCGCCCGAGCTGTTCACCTTGCGCGGCCCGCTCGTGGTGGGGTTGACCACCAGCGCCGACCGGCTGATCGCGATCCGTCGCAACCGGCTGCTGTCGCTGCAACAGGCGCCCGATACCGCCTATGTCGAGGCCGATGCGGTGCAGCGCGAGATCGCCTATGCGCGGCGGATGTTCGCCGACCAGGGCTGGCCGGTGATCGACGTCACCCGCCGCTCGATCGAGGAGACCGCGGCGGCGATCATCGCGTTGTGCAATGACCGGGACAATGGTCGGCGGGATGGCGTGTCGCCATGACGCTGATGCTGGCGTCGGGCAGCGCCTCGCGGCGAGCGATGCTGACGGCGGCGGGCGTGGCGTTCACCGCGCGTTCGCCGGGCGTCGACGAGGAAGCGGCGAAGGCGGCGCTGGCGGGACGGTCCGGCCGCGACCTCGCCGACGCGCTGGCCGAGCTGAAGGCGGTCAAGGTCTCGTCGCAGATGCCGGGCGTCTTGACACTAGGCAGCGATTCGGTCGTGGAGCTGGCCGACGGCACCCTGCTCGACAAGCCCGACAGCCGCGAACAGGCCGCCGACCATCTGCGGCGGATGAGCGGCACCCATCATGACCTGCATAGCGCCGCCGTGATCGCCGAGGACGGCCGGGCGGTGTGGCGGGTGGTCGATCGCGCCCGGCTCCATGTCAGGCCGTTGTCGCCGCGTTTCATCGAGGCGTATCTCGATGCCGAATGGCCGGCGATCGCCGGTTGCGTCGGGTGTTACCGGGTCGAGGGGCCGGGGGTGCAGCTGTTCACGCGCATTGATGGGAGCCACTTCACCGTGCTGGGGCTGCCGCTGCTGCCGGTGCTCGACTATCTGCGGACGCGCGGGGCGATGCCGGCGTGACTCGGTATGCGGAGGTCATCGGCGACCCGATCGCCCAGTCCAAGTCGCCGCTGCTCCACGGTTTCTGGTTGGACGCGCTCGGTATCGATGCCGAGTATCGCCGGGTGCAGGTCACGACGGCGGAGCTGCCGGCCTATTTCGCCAGCCGCCGCGCCGATCCCGGCTGGCTGGGCTGCAACATCACCAAGCCGCTCAAGATCGCGGCGCTGGATGAGGTCGAGGATCGCGGCGATGTGCGCGGCAGCATCGGCGCGATCAACACCGCCTTTCGCGGCGAGGATGGCGCGGTGATCGGCACCAACACCGACGCCGCCGGCTTCTACGCGCCGGTCGCCGACCTCGACCTGGCGGGCACGCCGGTGACGGTGGTGGGAAGCGGCGGCGCAGCGCGCGCGGTGCTGTTCGCGCTGGCGAGGATCGGCGCCGGGCCGGTGACGCTGCTGGTCCGCAATCCGTTGAAGGGTGCCGGCCTGCTCGCCGCGTTCGGGCTGAAGGGACAGGCACTGCCGCTCACGGCCGGTACGCCGCCGGCGGCGTTGCTGGTCAATGCCTCGACATTGGGCATGACGGGAGAGCCGCCGCTCGACCTCGATCTGTCGCCGCTGGCCGAGGAGGCGGTGGTGTACGACCTCGTCTATGCACCGCTGGAGACCGGGCTGCTCGCCGCGGCGCGTGCGCGCGGGCTGGACACGGTCGACGGGCTGGAGATGCTGGTCGGCCAGGCGGCGGTGGCGTTCGAGCTGTTCTTCGGCCAGGCCCCGCCGCGCGAGCGTGATGACGAGCTGCGCGACCTGCTGACGTCATGATCATCTTGGGCCTGACCGGCTCGATCGGCATGGGCAAGTCGACCGTCGCGGCGATGTTCGCCGACGCCGGCGTGCCGGTGTTCGACGCCGACGCCGCGGTGCATCGCCTGCAGGGACCGGCCGGCCGGGTCGTCGCGGCGATCGAGGCGGCGTTCCCGGAGACCACCGGCGAGGCAGGCGTCAACCGCACCGTGCTGGCGGAGGCGGTGCTCGGCGACGAGGCGGCGTTGCGGCGGCTGGAGGGAATCGTCCACCCCGCCGTCGCCGAGGAGCGCGCCGCCTTCCT
>NZ_CAHJXA010000099.1 GCF_903644135.1 Sphingomonas bacterium
CCGACCGCCTTGTCGAGGTCGGCGTCGGGGAAGATGATCGTCGGCGACTTGCCGCCCAGTTCCACCGTCACCTTCTTCATCGTCGCCGCGCCCTCGGCGATGATCCGCTTGCCGGTCTCGGTGGAGCCGGTGAAGCTGATCTTGGCGATGCCGGGATGCGCGACCATCGCCGCGCCGGTGCTGCCGTCGCCGGTGACGATGTTGAGCACGCCGTCGGGCAGCCCCGCCCCCTGAAACAGCTCGGCGAGGCGCAACGGCACCAGCGGGGCCTGCTCGGCCGGCTTGAGCACGACCGTGTTGCCGCAGGCGAGCGCCGGCGCGATCTTCCACGCCGAGGCGAGGATCGGGCCGTTCCAGGGAATGATCGCGCCGACCACGCCCAGCGGCTCGCGTTTGGTATAGGTCAGGCCGGGGCCATTCGCCGGGAAGGTACTGCCCAGGATCTTGGTCGTCCAGCCGGCATAGTAGCGGAACACGTCCGCCATCGCGACCGTCATCCCCTGCGAGAAGGGATAGAGCAGGCCCATATCGTAGGATTGCAGCGTCGCCAGCTCTTCGGCGTTCTGCTCCAGCACGTCGCCCAGCCGGTAGAGAAGCCTCGCTCGCTCATGCGGCGGCATCTTCGCCCAGGACGTTGCCTCGAACGCCTTGGTTGCCGCCTGTACGGCGCGATCGACGTCCGCGGCATCGCCCTGCGCCACGGCTGAGAGGAACTTGCCATTCGAGGGGTCGATCACGTCGAACGTCTCGCCCGATGCGGCTGAGGTCCACTGGCCGCCGATCAGCATGGTCTTCGGACTGCCGACGATGAAGGCGCGGGCGGCGGCGTTGCGCTGGCTTTCGTCGGCGCCGATCGGTTGGTGAAGCATGTCGGACTCCTGGAAAACCTCGCCGATGAACCGACGATGGCGGACACAAGTGCCCGCCATCGCTCATCCATGACTAGAACCGTGCGACGACGGTCTTGAGCTGGGTGTTGGCCTCGATCGACTCCGGCCCCAATTCGCGGCCGATGCCCGACATCTTGTAGCCGCCATACGGCACCATCACGTCGAGCTCGTAGATCGTGTTGATCCACACCGTGCCGGCCTCCAGCGCCCGAGCGACCGTATGGGCGCGCGAGATGTCCTTGGTCCACACCGCCGCCGCCAAGCCGAACTCGGTGTCGTTGGCGCGGAACACCGCGTCGTTCTCGTCCTTGAACGGGATCAGCGCCGCCACCGGCCCGAAGATCTCCTCGCGGACGATCCGCATCTGGTCGGTCACGTCCTCGAACACGGTCGGCTGGACGAAATAGCCCGATCCCGCGTGCGCCTGCCCGCCGGTGCGCAGCGTTGCGCCCTCGTCTTGGCCTACCTTGATATAGTCCGAAACCCGGTCGAACTGCTTCTGCGAGATGATCGGGCCGACATCGGTGCCGGGATCGAGCGGGTTGCCGGTCTTCATGCCCTGCGCCGCCTGGGCGATCGCCGCGGCGACCTCGCCATAGACGTCCTCATGGACGAATATCCGCGTGCCTGCGACGCAGATCTGGCCGGCACCGGCGGCGAAGCCCATCAGTGCCGCCGGGATCGCCTTGGACAGGTCGGCGTCGGGGAAGATGATGTTGGGCGACTTGCCACCCAACTCCAGCGTCACCTTCTTGAGGTTGCCGGTCGAGGCGGCGAGGATGCCCTTGCCGACGCCGGTCGAGCCGGTGAAGTTGATCTTGTTGACGCCCGGGTGCTTGGCCAGCGCGTCGCCCGCGCCAGCACCAAGGCCCGGCACGATGTTGAGCACGCCCGGTGGCAGGTCGGCCTCCTCGATCAGCTCGGCGAGGCGCAGCGGCAGCAGCGGTGCCTGCTCGGCGGGCTTGAGCACGACCGTGTTGCCGCAGGCTAGCGCCGGCGCGACCTTCCAGGCGAAGGCGAAAGCCGGGCTGTTCCACGGGATGATCGCACCAACCACGCCGAGCGGCTCGCGCAGCGTATAGGTCAGCGATGACCCGTCCGACGGATAGGTGCTGCCCATCACCTTGGTCGCGGCACCGGCGAAGTAGCGGAACACGTCGGGCATCGTCGCGATCAGCCCGCGCGACTGCGCCAGCACCATGCCGATGTCGATCGCCTGGATGACCGCGAGCTCGTCGGCGTTGCGCTCGATGATGTCGGCGATGGTCAGCAGGTAGCGCGAGCGCTGGTGCGGGCTGATCCGCGCCCAGCTAGGATCGCGAAACGCCTTGCGCGCCGCCGCCACGGCCAGGTCGATGTCGGCGGCGTCGCCCGTTGCCACCGCGACCATCACGTCGGCGGTCGAGGGATCGATAACGTCGAAGGTCTCGCCGGACTTGGCGGCTGTCCACTTGCCGTCGATATAGAGCTGCTTGGGGCCGGCCTTCACATAGGCCAGCGCCGCCGGGTTGATCGTCGGCGCGCTTGCTGCGGTCGTGCCCGCCTTCTCTGGGTCGTCTCTGCTCATCGATCGTCTCCTGATAGGTACGATGGCAGATGGGACGGGCAAAGCCGCTGATTAGCCCTGGAAAGGCGCATGTGCCTGTGACACGACGTCAGCAATCACGGGAGTATGCCGGTGCCGCCGATCGACCTGTCCGGCCTTGCCGCATTTGCCGAAGTGGCGCGGTTGAAGAGCTTCACCCATGCCGCCGCGCAGCTCCACGTCTCGCCGTCGGCGCTCAGTCACGCGATCCGGCGGCTGGAGGAGAAGCTGGGCGTCAAGCTGGTCAGTCGCACCACGCGCAGCGTCGCCGCCACCGAAGCCGGCCGCCGCCTGCTCGACAGCCTTGACCCGGCGCTGGCGGACATCGCCGCGGGGATCGAGAACCTCAACGTCTATCGCGAGCGCCCCGCCGGCCGCGTCCGCCTCAGCGCCCCCCGCATCCCCGCCACGACGCTGATTGCGCCCAGGCTGGCGGCGTTGCGGCGCGACTATCCCGACATCCTGGTCGAGCTGTCGGTCGAGGGCGGGCTGATCGACATCGTCGCGGGCGGCTTCGACGCCGGCGTCCGTACCGGCGAGTTGATCGCCCGTGACATGATCTCGGTGCGGATCGGGCCCGACGAACGCATGGCGGTGGTCGGCGCGCCGGCCTACCTTGCCGATCACCGCGCGCCGACCTCGCCCGACGCGCTGTCGGAGCATCACTGCATCGGCTATCGCTACATCACCTCCGGCGACATCCACCGCTGGCCGTTCGAGCGCGACGGCCGCGCGGTGAGCGTCGCGATTGATCCCGTGTTCCTGACCAACGACGCCGAGCTGATGATCGACGCAGCGCTGGGCGGCGTGGGCCTGAGCTATGCGATCAGGAGCCAGGTCGAGCATCACCTGGCATCGGGCCGGCTGGTCGCGGTGCTGGAGGACTGGTGCCCGGTGCGGGCGGGCACCTACCTCTATTATCCCAGCCGGCGGCAGACCACCCCGGCCTTCGCCGCCGTGATCGACGCCTTGCGATATCGGCAATGACCATGCGCTCTGATCAAACGACCACGAACAGCGACAGCCCGAGATGGTCGAGCAGGCCCTGTCAGGCCGAGGCGAGTGGCGTCGCGCTCCAATAACGGAGTTGCGGTGGGCCGGAGGTCATCGCCGACAGCGTGTCCAGGTCGCCCTGCTCACCACGATACGCCATATACGCCTGGTGATGCTGGATCGTCTCCCACTCCTGAACAAGGATGAACTCGTCCTGGGCGGTCTCGCTCTTCAGAAGGCGGATGTTGATGAAGCCGGCATGGCGGCTGGTGTCGGCGAACATGCCGCCAAGCGTCTCGACGAATGCCTCGACGCATTCCGGCTTGATGACCGAAACGACCGTGCAAAGAACCGACATCGTACACTCCTCTATCCAAATCTTTGTAGCGGGCGCTACGTAGCATTGGATTGTAGCTGATGCTACATGAATCTGGATGACTGTCCGTAGCGACCGCCGCGAAGCTGCCATCGAGCGCATGGCCGATCACGTCCTGAACGAGGGGCTGAGCGCGGCGACCCTGCGGCCGCTCGCGGTTGCCGCAGGTACGAGCGACCGGATGCTGCTCTATTACTTCGCCGACAAGGACGAATTGCTGGCTGCGACCCTGGAACGGGTCGCCGCGCGCATGATCGCCGCGCTCGACGACGTGATCCCCCCCGCCCCTCCGCAATCCTTCGCGGCCCTGCTGGACCAGGCCTGGACCGCCCTGGCTTCGGACAAGCTGCGGCCGTTCATGCCCTTGTGGCTCGACCTGGCGGCCGGCGCGGCAAGAGGGCTGCAGCCGCATCGCGACATCGTCGGCAGGATCGCGGACGGCTTCCTGTCTTGGGTGACAATCCGTCTGTTGCCTGAAGAGGACGGCCGGCCCTCTACAGGGCCGCTATTCATGGCGGTCATCGAAGGATCATACCTTCTCAGCGCGCTTGGACGCAGCTCGATCGGCGATGCCGCGATCGGTCTGGCCACGACGGCCTAGCGGCGGTCAGGTCGCTGTCTCATCGCGAAGGCCTTGGTGCAGGTCGACGGCTGGCACGAGAAACGCCGCGAGCATCGTCGCGACCGCGATCAGCAGCACGCCCCAGAACGTCACATGCAGCGACTGGCCGAGCGCCAGGCGGGCATCGCCATCACCGACCGCCTGAGCGCCACGGTCGAGCAGGTGCCGCACCTGTTCGGCTGAGACGGCACCACCGCGTGCGAGGCTGAGGTTCAACGCCGCGCCGAGCATGGTCGCGCCCAACGTGCTCCCCAGGTTGCGAGCGAACATGTTGGCAGCGGTGGCCGATCCGCGCTCCGCCCAGCCGACGCTGTCCTGGATGATGACGATGGCGGCGGTGCTGAGGAAGCCCATGCCGAACCCCAGCATCAGCGACCCCGCCCCGGCCAGCCATGGCGATCCGCCCGGTGCCAGCGCCACGAACGCCAGCGCGCCGATCGGCAACAGGACGCTGCCGAACACCAGCGTCGGCCGCAACCCGAAGCGAGCGAAGTTGCGCGCCGCCAGCGTCGCCCCGATCGGCCAGCCCAGCACCGTCGCGGTTAGCGTGAAGCCGGCCACCAGCGCCGAATAGCCCAGCACCACCTGCACATACATCGGCAGGAAGGTCGTCAGGCCGATGATCGTCATCCCGCTTAGCAGCGTGGCGGCGTTGGTGGTCGCGATCGGTCGCCGTGCCCACAGGGCGAACGCCACCATCGGATCGCGCGCCCGCCGCTCCTGCCAGACGAACAGCGCGCCGCCGACGAGGCAGACGACCGCGCTCACCAACGCCACCGAACCTGCCCTGCTCGCCTCGGTCAACGCCAGCATCAGCGCGGCGATGGCGACCGTGAACAGCAGCGCGCCAAGGACATCGACGCTGCGTTTCTCGCGCGAGGCGCTCTCGCGCAGGAAGAGGTGGAAACCGGCGGCGGCGGCGATCCCCACGGGCACGTTGATCCAGAAGATCCACGCCCAGCTGACATGCGAGATGATCAGTCCGCCGGCCAGCGGCCCGACCACCGACGACACACCCCATACGCTGGCGAGATAGCCCTGCACGCGCCCGCGCTCGTGCGCGGCGTAGAGGTCGCCGACGACGGTCATCGATACCGGCTGGATCGCGCCGGCCCCAATGCCTTGCAGCAACCGGAACGCGATAAGCGACGGCATCGACCAGGCGAAACCGCACAGCACCGACCCGGCCAGGAAGATCGCGATTCCCGCCAGCAGGATGGACTTGCGCCCGTAAAGGTCCGCCAGCTTGCCGAACACCACCGTGGTCGCGGTCTGCGCGAGCAGGAAGGAGGAGAACACCCAGGCGTACAGGTCGAGATTGCCGAGATGGCCGACGATCTGCGGCATCGCGGTGGATACGATCGTCGCCTCGATCGCGATCATGAACGACGCGGCCATGACGGAGGCGAGCAC
Source organism: Sphingomonas bacterium (assembly GCF_903644135.1). Classification (GTDB taxonomy): domain Bacteria; phylum Pseudomonadota; class Alphaproteobacteria; order Sphingomonadales; family Sphingomonadaceae; genus Sphingomonas. Next base: position 5,880 of record NZ_CAHJXA010000099.1, read on the forward strand.
GAGCGGGCGGCTGGGAGGCAGGGCAAGGACCATCCGTGGGCACTAGGCGGGGCGACATCCATCTCAAACCGAAAAGGCTGGAACATGGTCGGACCGACCGGGATGCCGCTGCCGGTACGTTCCACGGCTTTCCAGGGCGGGACATTCGCATCCGCCTTGCAGTCGGGCCGTAAGCATCGGACGATCGCCGGATGCTGGTGATCCCGACCGCGCCCTGGGCGCATAGCCTGTTCGATATCCTTGCCTGGGCGTCGTCTGCCCTCACCGGCGCGACGTTGCACCGATGGCGGCTGAAGGATGCCGCCGAGCGGTTGGCGCGTTCCACCGGTCCCGGCTATTTCGCCGCGCTGGCCGTCGGGGCGCTGGTCGGTGCCTGGGCGATGGGCTCGACCAACTCGTTGCGCATGGTCGCACCCGTGCTGTCGCACAGCGTCGCCGGCGCGCTTGCCGGTGCGATCGTCGCGGTCGAGGTCTACAAGCGAGCGATCGGCCTGACGGGATCGACGGGCACGCCGTTCGTCGGGCCGCTCGCGATCGGCATCGTCGTCGGCCGCTGGGGCTGCCTGTTCGCGGGCCTGCCGGACCAGACCTATGGCGTGCCGACCTCCTTGCCCTGGGCGGTCGATCTTGGCGACGGGATCGGGCGTCACCCGGTGCAGGTGTACGAGTCGCTTGCGATGCTGGTGTTCCTGCTGGTCTATGTCACGGCGCTTCGTCGGCGGCGGAGCTGGGCGTTTCGCCGCAGCTTCTACGTGCTGTCGGGCTGGTACGGCGCGCAGCGTTTCGCCTGGGAGTTCCTCAAGCCCTATCCAAGGCTGATCGGGCCGCTAAACATCTTTCACCTGCTATGCCTGGGGCTGGTCGTTTATGGATGCGTCTTTTATCGAGCCGACCTCCGCCGCGAGCGCGCCGCCGCGCGGAGTCGCACCCTATCTGTTCTTCGGCGAGACGACGAGCCTGTGTGAGACGTGCCTCACGCCGGTGCCCGCCAAGATCATCGTCGAGGGCGACCTTGTCTTCTATCGCAAGCGATGCCGCGTTCACGGCGTCACCAAGACGCTGATCTCCGACGATGTCGCCTATTGGCGCGCCGCCAAGGACTGGCTGAAGCCTGGCGACCGGCCGCTCACGGTCCACTCCCGGACGGAGCATGGCTGTCCATTCGACTGCGGCCTGTGCGCCGACCATGAGCAGCATAGCTGTCTGGCGCTCATCGAGATCAATGAGGCCTGCAACCTGAGCTGTCCGGTCTGCTTCGCCGGCTCCTCCGTCCACCATCTCGGCCATCGCCCGCTGGCGGAGGTGGAGGCGATGCTCGACGTGATCGTCGCCGCCGAGGGCGAGCCCGACCTTGTCCAGATCTCGGGCGGCGAACCAACCATCCACCCACAGTTCTTCGAGATACTGGAAGCCGCCCGCGCTCGCCCGATCCGCCATGTGATGATCAACACCAATGGGCTCCGCATCGCGCAGGAGCCGGAGTTCGTCGCCCGCCTCGCCACGTTCCGCCCGCGCTTCGAAGTCTATCTCCAGTTCGACGCGCTCGACGACGATGCGCTGATGGCGCTGCGCGGTGCCCGCCTTTCCTCCATCCGCCGCCGCGCGCTGGAGGCGCTGGAAGCGGCCGGCATCTCGACGACATTGGTGGTGACAGTGAAGAAGGGCGTCAACGATCGCCAGATCCCCGACATCGTGCGGCACGCGCTGGAGTGGCGTTGCGTGCGTGGCGTCACCTTCCAGCCGGTCCAGGACGCCGGCCGCAACGACGGCTTCGACGCCAAGCAGCACCGCATCACCCTCACCGAGATCCGCCGCCGCATCGCCGAGGCGGGCGTGTTCGCGCTCGACGACCTGATCCCATTGCCCTGCAACCCCGACCAGATCTGCATCGGCTATGGCCTGCGCAACGGGCGCGACGTGGCACCGGTGACGGCGATGCTGCCGCGCGAGCTGTTCGTCGCCGCCGCGCCGAACACCGTCAGCTTCGAGGCCTATCCCGAGCTGAAGGAGCGCATCTTCCAGCTCCTCTCGCTCTCCACCGCGCAGGCGGATACGTCGGAGAAGCTCGCCAGCCTGCTCTGCTGCCTGCCGGAGGCGGCGGTGCCGCAGGACATCGGCTACGAGCAGACGTTCCGAGTGGTCATCTCGCAATTCCTGGACCGCTTCAACTTCGACCTGGGAACGGTAAAGCGCAGCTGCGTCCACTTCGTCCAGCCGGACGGGGCGATCATCCCGTTCGACACCTTCAACCTCTTCTACCGGCCAGGCGCGGCGGGGGAAGCGGTGCTCGCCGAGGCGCGGCGGGATGGTGCGCGGGCGGGAAGCCTCTTGTGACGCGGTTCTTTGGCGGCCTGCTCGTGGCGATCGGCGTGCTGCTGGCGGGCACGACCGGCCTGTGCACGGGCGCGGTGATCCTGTTCTCGCTGCCCAGCTTCGTCAGCGAGCCAAGCGCGATGCTGTCGGCATCGCCGTTGCTGCTGATCGGTATCGTCCCGTGCGGGCTCGGTGTCCTTATCGCCAGGGCGGGGTTTCGGATGATGCGCTCACCCGACGAATGACGCAGGTACGTGCGGGTTGGTGGCTCGCGCAGCTATGACGTTTGGAGGTGCTGCGACACCGCGCCTGGCAGGTACATCACAGATCGGTCGCTAGATACAGATCGGTCGGGACGGCATCCGGCACCGCTATCGGCGGGGTCGGCCGCGACGCTGCCGCCGCG
>NZ_CAHJXA010000100.1 GCF_903644135.1 Sphingomonas bacterium
CCGGCGGCCCGGCGGCGAGCGGCCCGGTCACCAACCTGCCGCGCCCGTCGGATGCGCCGGCCCCGGTCGTCACCGATCCCAATGCCAAGTCGATCAAGACCCTGCGCGTCGAGGGCGCGCAGCGGATCGAGCCCGAGACGGTGCTGAGCTACACCAAGCTGCGCCTCGGCATCAAATACACCGCCGAGACGCTCGACCAGGCGCTGAAGGACCTGCAGGCGAGCGAGCTGTTTGCCGACTACACGATCAGCGGCGTCGAGACCGGCGACATCGTCGTGCACGTCCGCGAGAACCCGATCATCAACCGGGTGGTGTTCGAGGGCAACAAGCACCTCAAGGAAGACAAGATCACCAAGGAGGTGAAGCTCAAGCCCCGGCAGATCTTCACCCGCACCGCCGTCCGCCAGGATGTCGGCCGCATCATCGAGCTGTACCGTCGTCAGGGCCGCTTCGCCGCCATCGTGTCGCCGAAGATGGTCGCGCTCGACCAGAACCGCGTCGACGTCATCTTCGAGGTGAGCGAAGGACCCAAGTCCAAGGTCCGCCAGATCAACATCATCGGCAACGAGGTCTTCTCCGACAGCAAGCTGCGCGACCAGATGGTGACAAAGCAGTCGCGCTGGTTCCGCCTGTTGTCTTCGAGCACCTCCTACGATCAGGACCGCCTGTCCTACGACCAACAAAAGCTGCGGCAGTTCTACCTGACCGAAGGCTATGCCGATTTCCGCGTCACCTCCGCGGTCGCCGAGCTGACGCCGGACAAGAAGGACTTCATCATCACGTACGTGGTGGAGGAGGGTAAGCGCTACCGTTTCGGCGATCTGACCGTCGACAGCGAGATCCGCGACTTCGACAACAAGAAGCTCGCCGCCACGCTGCCGATGAAGAAGGACGACTGGTATAACGCCAAGCAGGTCGAGGACTCGATCGATAACCTGAGCAAGACCGCGGGGCTGTTCGGGTACGCGTTCACCGAAGTGAACCCGGAATACACGCCCGATCACGATAAATTGACGATGGCGGTCAATTTCCACATCGCGCAGGCCCAGCGAACCTATGTGGAACGGGTCGAGATCAACGGCAACACGCAGACACAGGACCGCGTCATCCGCCGCGAGATCAGGCTGGCCGAAGGCGATGCGTTCAACAGCTTTCAGGTGAAGCGCTCCAACGACCGCATCAACAGCCTGGGCTATTTCCAGGACAAGTTCGAGATCAAGCAGAACCAGGGCACTGCGACCGACCGCGTGATCCTGGAGAGCAATATCGAGGAGAAGCCAACCGGCCAGCTGGAGCTGTCGCTGGGCTATTCGAGCCTTGAACAATTCATCGTCCAGGCGAACATCACCCAGCGCAATTTCCGCGGCAAGGGCCAGGAACTGCGCGCCGGCATCAACTATTCCTATTATTCGAAGTCGGTCGAGCTGGGTTTCACCGAGCCCTATCTCTTCAACAAGAACATTGCCGTCGGCATTGACCTGTTCCGCCGCGACTACAACTCGTTCAATCAGGTCGGCGACAACCGGCAGACGACCTATTCGAACGTATCGACCGGGTTTCAGATTCGCGCTGGTATGCCGCTGACCGAGTATTGGCAGATCGCGCCGCGGTATCAGCTATCCTATGACGAGGTCGGCCTGGACCAGGCGACCTACTTCACCAACGGCGTTTGCGACCCGCTCAAGGCCGGGCGCTATCTGTGCGAGGCGATCGGCAATCGCCTGACCTCGGCGGTCGGCTATTCACTGATTTATGACAGCCTCAACAGCCGGCTGCGTCCGACCGCCGGCCAGCGTTTCGCCTTCAGCCAGGATATCGCCGGACTGGGCGGTGCGGTTCGATATGTCCGCACGCGCATCGAGGCATCGAAGTTCAAGAGCCTCGGCTCAGGCTTCGTCTTCTCGCTGTCGGGCGAGGCGGGGTATATCCGCTCGCTTGAGGGCAGCCGCGGCCCCGGCATCGACAAGGTCCGCATCACCGATCGCTTCACGCTGGGCGAGCCGCAGTTCCACGGCTTCGACATCCGCGGCATCGGTCCGCGCATCAAGCGCGCGCCGTACACGACCGATGCCGACGGCAACCAGATCCTGGTCACCGACAAGAACCAGATCAGCGACGATGCGCTCGGCGGCGACGCCTATTACCTGACCCGCGCCGAGCTCGAACTGCCGCTGGGCGCGGGCGCGCGCGAACTGGGGCTGCGGCCGTCCATCTATGTTCAGGCGGGCAGCCTGTTCAACCTGGTGCGGCCGCTGCCGACCACCGGCTTTCCGACGATCACCGACGTCAACGGCAAGGTGACGGTGCTGCCGATCACGACGCCGGTCGTCGACAGTTCCGGCCGGCAGCTATATCTGGTGTCGGCGGAGGATGCGACGAACGTCGGTCTGGTGACCACCTGCTCCATCGGCTATTCGTCGGTCGGCGGTGGTGCCTGTTCGGGCAGTTCGACCAACTCCGTGTATCAAACCTCGACCGCGCCGTTCAAGGAAACCTACTATGGCGGCACGTCCAAGCCGCGCCTGACCGTGGGTATCGGCGTCAACTGGGCTTCGCCATTCGGGCCGCTGCGCATCGATATCGCCAAGGCGCTGCTCAGCCAGCCCGGCGACGACAAGAAACTCGTAACCTTCAACGTAGGGACAACGTTCTGATGACCAAGATGAAGACCATGCTCCTGGCCGCGACGCTGGCCGTCCCGGCCGCTCTGGGTGCCACGGCCGCGACCGCGCAGGTCGGCGGCATCGCCGTCGCCGATGCGCGCGCGGCGGTGACCAACTCGGCCGCCTACACCACCGCTCGCTCGCAGATCGAGACCACCTACAAGGCGCAGCTCGACCAGGCGCAGGCCCGCAGCCAGGCGATCGAGGCCGAGCTGCGGCCGCTGGTGACCCAGTTCCAGACGGCGCAGAGCGCGCCCAACGCCAACCAGGCGGCGCTGCAGACCCAGTATAGCGCCATCCAGGCGAAGCAGCAGGCGGGGCAGGCGGAGATCGCCCGTATCACCCAGCCGGCGCAGCGTGCCGAAGCCTATACGCTGGAGCAGATCCAGGCGAAGCTGCCGGAAGCGGTCGGCAACGTCGTCAAGACGAAGAACGTCAGCCTGCTGGTCTCGCCGCAGGCGGTGTTGTTCGCTCAGCCGACCGCCGACATCACGCCAGCGATCACCGTCGAGCTCAACCGGCTGGTGCCGACCGTCGGCATCACCCCGCCGGCAGGCTGGCAGCCGGGCCAGCAGGGTCAGGCCGCCGGTGCCGCCCCTGCCGCTGCCGCACCCGCCGCGACCAGCCGCCGCAACTCCGGCCGGTGAACGAAGGCACGCCGGCCGCCATCGGCCCGCTCGATATCGGGCGGGTGATGGCGGCACTGCCGCATCGTTATCCGATGCTGCTGGTCGACCGGGTCGAGGAGCTGATCCTCGATCGGTCGATCACGGCGATCAAGGCGGTGACGATCAACGAGGGCTTCTTCCAAGGCCATTTCCCGGGCCGTCCGATCATGCCCGGCGTGCTGCTCGTCGAGGCGCTGGCGCAGGCGGCCGGCATCCTGGCGGTGGAGAGCCTGGGCCTCGCCGGCACCGGCAAACTCGTCTATTTCATGGCGATCGACGGGGCCAAGTTCAGGAAGCCGGTCGAGCCGGGCGTCCTGCTGCGGCTTGAGGTCGAGTTCGTGCAGAAGCGGTCCAGCGTCTGCAAGTTCGCTGGCCGTGCCGTGATCGACGGACAACTCGCCGCCGAGTGCAGCTTCACCGCGATGATCGCCGACCCGCCAGAAGCCTGACCATATTTGCCAATGGCAGCGCCTGCGTGTAGGACGCGGCTCTCTTCCAGGCTGGTCGGAACCAGCTATTTCCGGAGCGTTACGATGAAGACCGACACCCATCCCGACTATCACATGATCAAGGTGCAGATGACCGACGGCACCGTGTTCGAGACGCGCTCGACCTGGGGCAAGGAGGGCGACACGATGACGCTCGACATCGACCCGCTGGCGCATCCCGCCTGGACCGGTGGCCGCGGCACCATGCTCGACTCGGGTGGCCAGGTCGCGCGCTTCAACAAGCGGTTCGGCGGCGGGCTCACGCTGCGCAAATAACTGCGTGCGAGTGATCGCTTAACGCGGCGTTAGCCATCGGCGGCTAGAACACCGCAATGTTCGCCGCCGAATTCGAACCAGCCCAGAACGGCAATCGGCGCGGCGCGCCTCGCGCTCCGCTCTCGCTCGATGCCGGTCTGGGCATCGGCGGCCTCGCGCGCACCTTGTGCAAGGTGGTCGACATCTCGATCAGCGGCGCGCGGCTGCAGAGCTATTCTGCCCTCAAGAAGGGCAGCACCATCTGGCTGACCCTGCCCGACATCGGCCAGATCGCCGCTGACGTGATGTGGGCGGACGATTACGTCGCCGGCTGCCAGTTCCACCGCCCGCTCGACCCCGCCGCGTTCGAGGACCTGCTGGAGCATCACGCGCCGGGGATGCGGTAGAATCGGCAACTTTCGGCGGCTCTGTGCATTTCATCGCTCGACAACACCGTTCTGTCGACAGGATGCACGATGAAAGCCGCTCTCCCGATTGTCATGGCGCTGATCCCGCTGGCCGCCATGCTGGGTGCCTGCGTCACCGGCTGATCCCACGGACAAGCTGCAAACGAAAAGGGCCGCCCGAGCGATCGGGCGGCCCTTCATCATTGGATCTGCGTCAGCAGGTCAGCCCGCGGCCGGCTCAGCCGCCGAAACCTCGGCAGTCGCTCCCGGCTCGGCATTGGGATCATAGTCCTCGATAAAGCCGGCCTCGTCGCGCTCGAACATCGACGCCATGACGTCGACGCCGGTCGCCTGCATCTCGGCCTCTTCGGGCGAGCGGGCGACGTTGACCTTGACCGGCACCGACACCTCGGGGTGCAGCGCGACCTTGACCTGGTACAGCCCGATCGCCTTGATCGGCTTATCGAGCACCACCTGGGCACGGGTCACCTTGTGCCCCGCGGCCTCCAGCGCCTCGATAAGGTCGCGCACGGCGACCGAACCATAGAGCTGGCCGGTATTCGACGCCTGGCGGATCAGCGTCACCGACGCGTCCTTGAACCCGCCGGCCTGCTTCTCGGCCTCGCCGCGCCGCGCGGCATTGTCGCTCTCGATACGGGCGCGGTTGGCCTCGAACACCTTGCGGTTGGCCTCGTTGGCCCGCAGCGCCTTCTTGCGCGGCAACAGGAAGTTGCGGGCGAACCCGTCCTTCACCTTCACCACGTCGCCGATCGCGCCGAGCTTCTCGACCCGCTCCAGCAGAATGACATCCATTGCTGCTACTCCTTACTTAACGACATAGGGCAGCAGGCCCAGATGGCGCGCGCGCTTGATCGCGGTGGCGAGCTCACGCTGCTTCTTGCCGCTCACCGAGGTGATGCGGCTCGGCACGATCTTGCCGCGCTCGGACACGAAACCCTGAAGCAGGCGCACGTCCTTGTAGTCGATCCGCGGAGCGTCCTTGGCGGAGAAGGGGCAGCTCTTGCGGCGGCGGAAAAACGGGCGGCCCATTATGCCATCTCCTCTTCACGGTCACGGCGCGGGCCGCGATCCGGGCGGTCACCACGATCACGATCGCCGCCCCGATCCGAACGGGGGCCGCGGTCGCCGCCTTCGCGGTCGCTACGGCGCTCGCGGTCGCGCTCCTGCTTGCGCATCATCACGGTCGGACCCTGCTCCAGCTCGTCGACCTTGACGGTCATGTAGCGGATCACGTCCTCGTTGATCTGGGTCTGGCGCTCCAGCTCGGCCACGACCGGGCCGGGCGCGTCGATCTCCAGCATCACGTAATGCGCCTTGCGGTTCTTGGCGATGCGGTACGCCAGGCTGCGCAGGCCCCAGGTCTCGGTCTTGACGACCTTGCCGGACATGTCGGTGACGATCTTGGTGGCGGCTTCCGCCAGTGCGTCCACTTGCGCCTGTGCCAGATCCTGGCGCGCAAGGAACACGTGCTCGTAAAGAGCCATGCGTTCATTCTCCTGCCGATCGCTGGCGATGCCCCATGCATCGCCCCTCCGGCTGTCGTTCGGTGTGGCGCGCCTATGGCGGAGGCCGCCGCGAAAAGCAACCTTGGCGAAGCGGCACTGTTTCTTCTAGGCGAACGCCCGAGAAACGAGAGGATCGGATATGCGCGCGTTCATCTTCCCCGGCCAGGGCAGCCAGACGGTCGGCATGGGCCGCGCGCTCGCCGAGGCCAGCCCGACCGCGCGCGAGGTGCTGCAGGAAGTCGACGACGCGCTGGGGCAGAGCCTGTCGCGGCTGATGGCGGACGGCCCGATCGACGAGCTGACCCTGACCGAAAACGCACAGCCGGCGATCATGGCCAATGCCATCGCCACGCTGCGGGTGCTGGAGAAGGAGGGCGGCGTGCGCCTGGCCGACAAGGCCGATTACGTCGCCGGTCACAGCCTGGGGGAATATACCGCCCTGTGCGCGGCCGGCGCGTTCGACCTTGGCACGACCGCGCGGCTGCTGCGGGTGCGCGGGCTGGCAATGCAGGCGGCGGTGCCGGTCGGCGAAGGCGCGATGGCGGCCTTGCTCGGGGCCGATCTGGCACTGGCGCAGGTGATTGCCGGCGCGGCGGTCGATGCGATCCTGGCGGAGGGCGGCCCGAACTCGAACAGGCAGCTGGTCTGCACCGTCGCCAATGATAACGACCCATCGCAGGTGGTGATCTCCGGCCACCGCATCGCGATCGAGCGGGCGGTCACGCTGGCCAAGGAGCTTGGAGCCAAGCGCGCGGTGCTGCTGCCGGTCTCGGCGCCGTTCCACTGCCCGCTGATGCAGGACGCCGCCGACGCGATGGAGAATGCGCTGCTCGACGCCGACCTGTCCGCGCCGGTGGTGCCGGTGTTCTGCAACGTCGACGCCGCGGCGATCGCGTCGCCGGGCGCGATCCGCGTCGCGCTGGTGCAGCAGGTGACCGGCATGGTCCGCTGGCGCGAGTCGGTGCTGGCGATGCAGGCGGCGGGGGTGAGCCAGTTCGTCGAGTTCGGCGGCAAGGTGCTCGGCCCGATGGTCAAGCGCATCGCACCCGACGCGACCGTCACCAGCGTCGTGACGATGGATGATATCGAGGATTTAGTAGGACGGCTTTAATCACGCGGAGGCGCGGAGAAGATTGAGAGACATTGATGAGATCAGCGGTGACGTGCTTGATCTGGCATTGCGGATCCACCGCGAGCTTGGTCCGGGGTTGCTGGAGAGCGTCTATGGGATCGTTCTTGCCGGTCGGTTGGAGGCGGCGGGATATTCGGTCTTCCGACAGCATCCGGTCGATATCGTCTTTGACGGACAGCGATTTCCGGCGGCGTTTCGGGTCGACCTGTTGATTGACGGTCGGTTGGTTGTTGAGATCAAGTCAGTGGAAAGGCTCGTTGCGGTGCACGGCAAGCAATTGCTCACCTACCTCCGACTGATCGACCAGCCCGTAGAGCTACTCATCAATTTCGGCGGCGAGATGCTCAAGGAAGGTGTGCGACGCGTCGTCAACAATCATCGCTCCTCCGCGTCTCCGCGCCTCCGCGTAAACCAATCCAACGGAGAATGACGATGTTCGACCTCACAGGCATGACCGCGCTCGTGACCGGCGCATCGGGCGGCATCGGCTCGGCCATCGCGCAGGCGTTGGCCAGGCAAGGCGCGCGGCTGGCGGTTTCCGGCTCGAATGCCGACAAGCTGGAGAGCTTCCGCGCATCGCTGGCCGGCGAGCATGTCGCGCTCCCCTGCGACCTGTCCGACGCCGCCGCGGTCGACGCGCTGGTGCCGCAGGCGGCCGAGCGGCTCGGCAGGCTGGACATCCTGGTCAACAACGCCGGCGTCACCCGCGACAACCTCGCCATGCGGATGAAGGATGAGGAGTGGGACACCGTGATCCGCGTCAACCTGGAGGCCGCCTTCCGCCTGATGCGCGCCGCCGCGCGGCCGATGATGAAGGCGCGGTTCGGGCGAATGATCTCGATCACCTCGGTGGTCGGGGCGACCGGCAATCCGGGCCAGGCCAACTACGCCGCGTCGAAGGCGGGGCTGGTCGGCATGTCCAAGGCGCTGGCGCAGGAGCTGGCCAGCCGGGGGATCACCGTCAACTGCGTCGCGCCCGGCTTCATCCGCTCGGCGATGACCGACGGCTTGCCCGACGCGCAGAAGGCGGCGCTCACCACCCGCATCCCGGCCGGCGATCTCGGCAGCGGCGAGGATATCGGCGCGGCGGTGGTCTATCTCGCATCGCGGGAGGCTGGATACGTCACCGGCCAGACGCTGCACGTCAACGGCGGCATGGCCATGATCTAGGGGCGATGATCTGACGCTTGCACGCGGAAAGACCCCGCTCTACGGGCGTTCATCAACAGCTAAGCTTGCAACGAGAGGCAATACCATGAGCGAGACCGCCGACCGCGTGAAGAAGATCGTCGTCGAGCACCTCGGCGTCGAGGCCGACAAGGTGACCGAGGACGCGAGCTTCATCGACGATCTGGGCGCGGACAGCCTCGACATCGTCGAGCTGGTCATGGCCTTCG
>NZ_CAHJXA010000101.1 GCF_903644135.1 Sphingomonas bacterium
CGCGACCCGGCGCGGCGCGAGCAGGCGGCGGTGGCGCTCGGCTCGGCCGCCGATGCGAGCAACGGGACGGTCGGCCTGCTCGCGCTGACCATCGCCGGCATGACCGCGCTGGTGCTGCTGCTGTTCGTCGAGCTCGCCTGGCTGCCGATGCGGCTGCAGCGCTCGTTCGCGATCAGCGCGTCGGCGGCGGGGCTGATGGTCGGACCGTCCTATGTCGTCGCCGGGCTGGTCGGGGCCGGGCTGTCGGGCTGGCTGGCGGGCGCGGTCACCGGCGAGCGGGTACTGGCGCGCGTCATCGACATCATCCTGGTGGCGAGCGTGCTGCTCGCCGGGCCGCTGGTGGCGGCAGCGCTGGCGAGCGACGCGCGGGTTGCCGGGTGGATGTTCTTCGCCGGCGCGCTGCCGCTGTCGACCGCGCTGACGTTGGCGGCGACGCCGATCCAGCTCCTGGTGTCAGGCGGCGGCCGCGCGCGAGGGCTGGCGCTGTCGACGGTGGCGTTCAACGTCGTCGGCGCGGGGCTCGGGCCGTTGCTGCCAGGGCTCATTTCCGACCGGCTGGCAGCTGGCTCAAGCAACGCGATCGGCACCGGCATGGCGGTCGTCACGGCGACGGCGGCGCTGGTCGCGATTATCGCCTTCAGCATCGTCCGGGTTGCGATCCGCCGCCGGCCGCCGACGATGAGCGCCTGAGCATGGCCCCCGCCACGATCGCCGCCGACGCCTGGCGCGCCGACACGCCGCCGCGGTTCGACCTCGGCTGGGACGATGAGATGTCCGGCCGCCAGATCGGCCACCTGCGCCATATCGAGAACCTGTCGCTGCAGCCGCCCGGCGACTGGTCGCACATGGGCACCAAGATGCACGGGCAGGAGGATTTTGGCTCCTACCGCTTTCAGCTCGCCTTCATGGCCTATGCGCTGGCGCTGGCGCACGTCCATCGCGCGCCCAACGCGCCCGGCGCGTTCCGCGCGACCTTCGACCGGCTGATCGGCAAGCTGCTCCACCCCGACGTCTGGCTCTACTGGCGCAACGTCAGCCAGGGCGGCCACGCCCTCAACGCCCATCTGCGCCCGCAGCTCGGCGAGGAGTGGAACCCGGTGGTCAGGGACAACATCATGTACAGCGCCTATGTCCAGTCGCTGACCCTGCTCTATTCGGTGCTGTTCGGCGACGACAGGTACGACCGCCCCGAGTCGATCGCGTTCGAGCACGCCTCGTTCTTCTGGGGCGACGGGCCCAAGCGCTTCGCCTATGACCAGCACAGCCTCAATGACCTGCTTTACTGGAAGATGGTCGAGAGCGGCTATCTCGGTATCGCCTGCGAGCCGAACTGCGTCTTCCAGATCTGCAACCAGCCCGCCATCCTCGGCTTCCGGATGCACGACGTGCTGACCGGCGAGGCGCGTGCCGACGAGGTGATCGAGGGCTATCAGCGCACCTGGGCGGAGTTTGGCCGGGTCGGCGGCAACGGCCATTTCAACATGCTGGTCACCGAGGACAGCCGCACCGTGATCCCCAACGGCTCGCCCAGCGCCTGGGTCGACGGCTGGACGGGCATGCTGATGAACATGTGGAACCGCGACTTCATCCGTGGCCATTACCGCCGGCAGATCGCCGACCTGCTCGTGCCGAGCGACGGCGACGCGCTGGCGGTGAAGCTCAGCGCGCCGCCCAGCCATGGCGGCCTGACCCTCGACTATGACGCCGGCGATTTCGGCTTCGTCGCCGCCTGGGCGTCGGAGATGGGCGATGCCGCGACGCTGGACGCGCTCACCCGCCACGCCGACCGCTTCATGGCGCCGACCTGGGCGAAGGGCGGCCTCTACTATCCGCGCAACGACCGGCGGCACGACGAGGCCGGTCACCAGACGCTAATGGAGCCGATCACCGGCAACGCGCTGCTCGGCTATGCCGCGCTCAACGTGCCCGACGGGCTGTGGGCGCTCTACAACCAGCCCTGGGGCAAGGTGCATTTCGCCGAGCCGCTGATCGTCGAGCTGGCCGACACGGTCGATGTGCCGCGCGCGCGTTACGATGCCGCAGGCCGCCGGCTGGGTTTCACCCTGACGCGCCGCGCCGATCGCGCCGGGCCGGTGTCGCTGGTGACCACCAACGTCTTCGGGCGCGGTCGTTGGACGCTGCGCGACGACGACGGGGTGCTGGCACACGGCGACGAGGCTGGCGTGACGGGCGGCACCGTGCCGGTGCGGCGCGTCGGCGATAAGCTGGAGATCGCGCCCGAGATCGACGGGACGCAGGGCTTCGAGATCGCCTGGGACGCGCCTTGACGGCCCGCGCGCCGGTCGGCGGCCCGTTCAGCCTGACCGATCACTTCGGCCGAGTGGTCACCGAGCGGACCTTTCTCGGCCGTCCGGCGCTGCTCTATTTCGGGTTCACGCATTGCCGCGTGGTCTGTCCTCGCGCGCTGGCGCGACTGTCGGCGGCGCTGGAGCTGGCCGTCGCGACGCCCGAGCGGATCCAGCCGCTGCTGATCAGCGTCGACCCCGAGCGCGACACGCCCGCGGTGCTGCGCGCCTATTGCGAAGCGCACCATCCCCGCTTCCTTGGCCTGACCGGCGACCGGGCGGCGATCGAGGCGATGAAGTTGGCCTACAAGGTGTTCGCCCGCCGCGTCGCCGACGCCGAGGACCCGCAGGGCTATGCCGTCGCGCATACCGCCTTCAGCTATCTGATCGGTACCGATGGCGGCTATGTGACGCACTTCACCGACGTTGCCGACGAGCAGCGCATCGCCGCCACGATCGCGTCGGCGATCGCCTAAGCGTCGAGCAACAGCCGTGCCGTCTTTGGGCGGCCGATGCACAGCAAAGCCGCGCCGTCGCCAGTCGCCGCCGTCGTCTCTCCCGCTAGCACGTGCGTCCGGCAGGTCTGGCAGGTGCCGGCGCGGCAGTCGCTCTCGATCGCGATGCCGGCCTGCTCGGCAAGGTCGAGCAGCGTCGCGTCATCGTTGGCGTGCCAGTCGAGGGTGACGCCCGAGCGGGCGAACTCGACCTGCGCGGTTTCCAGCGTCGACACCTCCGCCGCTGCTGCCTCAAACCGTTCCAGGAAGATGTGATCGGGGTTGGCTCCGCGCGCGATGAAGGCGGCGCGCAGGTCGGTGCAGAACGCGCCGGGACCGCACAGGTAGATGTCCGCCTCGAACCACGGCAGCTCGATGCGGTGATCCTCCATGACGACGTGCAGCCCGGCCAGTGCGCCGATCACCAACTCGGGCGTGATGCGGCTCAGCGCGCGGCCACCAGCGTCCGAACGGCTATAGACATAGGTGACGGTCAGGGCGGGATGCGCGGCGGCGAGCGCGTCCAGTTCGGCGCGGAACGCCAGCTCCTCCGGTGTCCGGCCGCCATAGATCAGATACACCGGCGTCGGCCTCGGCCGGGCAAGGTGAGCGTGCAGCATCGCCAGCAACGGCGTGATGCCGATCCCGGCGGCGACCAGCGCGACAGGTCGGAAGCCCATGTCGAGCACGAAGTCGCCCGCCGGCGCGCGCAGCATCACCTCCGCGCCCGCCTCCGCGCGGTGCAGCCAGATCGAGCCCGCCCCCGACTGGCGGCGCACGGTCAGCCGGTACTCCGCCATGTCGTGCGCGAAGGCGGACAGGCTCCAGCTGCGGGTGATCGGCCGGCCGTCGTCGCCGGTCATGCGTACCGACACGAACTGGCCGGGCCGCGGCGGGCACAGCGCCGCGCCGTCGGCGGGGCGCAGATGGAAGGAGCGGATGTCGCGCGCCTCCTCGACGACCTGGTCGATCACGAACCGCCGCCAGCCGCGCCAGTGCCCCTCAACCGTCTCGGCGGCGCGCTCGGCCGCATCGAGCTTCGAGCCGAGCAACAGCCGGATCGTCGGGCTGAGATGCGCGAACGCCAGCAAGCGCCGCAGCGGCTCCAGCGGCGGCGGCGCATGGCTCGCCACAAAATCGCAGACGTCGGCGATGCTGGGCATCGCCGGATCGTAACGGATGCGCCGCAGCGCGTCGCCGGGCCGCACAACGCCGGTCGCGAGCACGCCGAGATAGACGCCGGTGCGCCGCGATAGGGCAAAGGTCCGCTGAAAGGTGCGTGGCTGGCTCAGCCGCCATGCCAGCTTCGCGCAGGGCGTCCGCGCACCGGCGACGACCAGCCGCACCTCGTCGCCCAGCGCGAACTCGTCGCCGACGCGCACCTCCTCCTCGTCAAGCGTGTCGAGCGTTAGGTTTTCGCCGAAGAAGCCGTCGGGCCAGCGCGCCGGATCGATGCCGAGATGGTTTCCCCAATAGTCATAGCTGCTGCGCGCATAGGCATAGAGCTTGTCGGGGTGGACCGCGCGCCGATCCCCCGCCGCGCCGTCCTCGGTGATAACCCAGGGCTCGGCGACCGGTGCCTTGATGTGCGCGGTCTTGATGACCTCGGCACCGAACTGGATCGTCTGCACCTGGCCGATCGAGAAATTGAGCAGCTTCATCGCCAGCGCCGGGCGATCGATCAGACCGCCGCCACCAGGGCGATCTCGACGCGGAACTCCGGCAGCGCCAGCCGCGCCTCGACCGTCGCACGCGCCGGCGCGGCTTCGGCCGGCAGCCATGCGTCCCACACCGCGTTCATCGCCGCGAAGTCGGCCATGTCCGCTAGCCAGATCGTCGCCGACAGGATGCGGTCCCTCGCCGAGCCGGCCTCCGCCAGCAGCGCGTCGGCGCGAGCGAGGATCGCGCGGGTCTGTGCCGCGGCGTCGCCGTCCATCGCGTCGAGCGCGACCTGCCCGGCCAGGTAGACGGTGCCGCCATGCACCACGGCCTGGCTCATCCGCGGGCCCGGCTGGATGCGGCGGATGGTCATGCTTCCGCCGCCGCGAAGCTCGCCGCCAGATCGGCCGAGGTGGTGGTGAAGCCGAAGCAGAAGCGCACGTTGTGGAACGTCGCCTGCAGGCAGAAATCGGGCGAGGTGGTGGCCACGCAATCCTCGAGCATCACCGTGTCATAGCCGTGGAAGTTGGCATCCATCAACGTGCCGAGGACGCAATGGTCGGCGTTGACGCCCGCGAAGAAGAGCGTCGTCACGCCCAGGTTACGCAGGATCGCGTCGAGCGGCGTGTCCCAGAAGCCGCTGATGCGGTGCTTGTCGACATGGATGTCTTCCGGTCTCTGGGTCAGGGTGTCGATGATCTCGCTTCCCCAGCTGCCCGCCGTCAGCACCTTGTGGGTGCGCGCCGCACCGGCCTGTTCGCCGGCCAGCCCCGGCCCGCGCCCGTTCGGATTGAACGGGTGCTGCGTTCCGGGCGACAGATTGAGCCGGTCAGGTCGGACGCCCCAATTCACCCAAATCACCGGCGCACCGGCCGCGCGTAGCGCGTCGGCGGCGCGGTTGATCGGCTCCGCCAGCGCCCGCGCTGGGCCGACATCGACGCCCATCGACGCGATCCACCCGTCGGGCGCACAGAAATCATTGACCATGTCGATCACGATCAACGCCGTCCTACCGCGATCGAGGATGAGGCTCTGCGGCAGCGCCGGCAAGCGCGTCGTATTGGTCGGTCGCTGCGGCCTGCGCATATCGACGCAATCGTCGCTCACACGGTAGGCGTTACCCGAGGGGATGCCGATCACCGGCCACCCGACGCTGCTCTGCATGAAGCCGTTCATGGTCACACTCCTTCCAGAGTAGAATGACGGATTGGCTACATAACGTCAACGATCTGTAAGGGAAAAGAGTTGATGTTGGCGCGATTGTCGTTCAGCACGCGTTGAAGCGGGATTGGACTGCCAACCAGATCCTCGGCACGTTGACCGCGCTGTTTCTCGTCATTCCATCTGAGTTGGGGACAATCTGGTCATAATATTGGAGCGGCTGGTGATCTGGCAAATCCCCGCGGTCTGGCAAGGGCTCGGGCTGCGGGAGCCGATCCGCGCGGGCCCAGCACTGATAGCTCATTCACATGCGCGGGATGGCGGACGCAAGATCAAGGTTGCCACTGTGTCGCAGCAACAATTGCGGAACGGCTCCCGTCAGCCCCGTATCGCGAGGCCCGTAAACTTCGAAGCGGGAGATGTCGTTCATCAGCAGCCCAAGCGTTTGGCGTAGCGCCGCCTCGTCGAGGTCACGCGTGATGAACACCATCCGCGAGCGGCGATCGTCGCTCGGCCAGCCATCGAGCATCAGCGGTGGGTGGAAGATATGCTGAACGCCGTGAACCACCACGGGCCTGTCGAACTCGGCGAGGTTGAGAATACCCTTGATCCGAAGTATCTGCGGGCCGACGAACATCGTCAGCACCTCCAGCCAACCCTCGAACGCATCTCCGTCCAGCGGCTCGTCGAAGGTCAGGCAGATCGAGCGAATATGGTCGTCGTGACGGTTCACATCATGATCGTGATCATCGCCGTTGTGCGCATGATGATGGCGATGGTCATCGTCATGCCCTTTCTGCGCTTCATAGGCTTCGGCGTTCAGCCAGGATCGGACATCGTCGCCCTTGGCGTCGGCATCATACAGGGCAGCGCCGAACAGGCCCGCTGGGTCCAACTGACCCTGGATCGCGACAGCGATCGGCGCTGCCGGGTTGATCGTGCGCAGACGCGCCTGCAGACGCTGGGCGTCTTCTGCCGGGACCAGGTCGGTTTTGGTGAGGACCAACCGATCCGCTACGGCAATCTGTCGCACCGCTTCCAGCTGCGCGTTGAGCGTCGCCATGCCGGTCGCGGCATCAACGGTGGTGACGACGCTGTCGAGCCGGTAGAGTTCGGCGATCCGCTTGTTGGTAAGCAGGGTGTGGAGGATAGGGATCGGATCGGCGAGCCCGGTCGTCTCGATCAATACGCGATCGAACCAGCGCTCGCCATTGCGCGCAAAGCGCCAGGGCGCATCGCGCAACGCACGCACCAGATCGCCGCGGATCGTGCAGCACAGGCACCCGCTCGCCATCTCGATAACCGTCTCTTCCTGCGCAGGCACGACGAGGTCATGGTCGATGCCGATCGATCCGAACTCGTTGATGATGACGAGCGCCCTGCGCATCGCCGGATCCCGCACCAGCGTGTTGAGCAGCGTCGTCTTGCCGCTGCCGAGAAACCCGGTGAGCAGGGAGACGGGGATCGTGTCCTTCCTGCCACGCGTGCTCATGGACAAAACGCCTGGTATCCAGGCGGCGTCACCGCGCTCATCCGGACCGATCAGCTGCAGCTAGAGCGCAACAGACACATCTCTGCCGCAGACGCAGGTTCAGCACATGGCCGGAGATGATCAGGATGGAGCCTGCAACGGTGAGTGCCGTTTCTTCCGCACCCTCGACGAATATGGCAGTGCCTAGCAGCGCAAGGCCAGCCGCTCCAGCAACGAGCGGCACCCACTGCCGATGCATCCGGAAACCGAGCGACAGCGCCAGTGCCGCCGCTGGTGCCGCAAAGGCCAGCAGCCAGAGATGTGCGCTCTCCGGAATGGAGAGCCATCTCGCTAGCATAGGTAGCGCCAGGATCAGCAGCGGCAGCACCACGCAATGCACCATGCACGCCGCCGAGCAGAGCATGGCCGTGCCGTCCAGCAAATCCGTGGCTGATCGTCGGGCGACTTGGGAGGGGAATAGCATGGACGACCGCTGCCATGACACTGTGTATCACGCAAGGCTTTGCGAGCATTCGACTTCGCACCGCCGTTGCGCGATCGGCTTCGGTGGACACGGCCGGTCTACGCGATCGCTTCCGTGGTGTGCTTGGCAGCGCACATGCTGATGCGTTCGATAATGCAGCGCGCTAGGACCGAATGAGCGCGGTCGCCCCGTATCTTGTCTGCCCCCTTACACTGTTCCAGGTCTCACCACTCGCGTGCGGCACCGTCCGGGCCGCGCCATACTGGGTTGCGCCACGCTGGGGGCGTGCGAGCCGCGTCGCGTACCCGCTCCTCGTCGATGGTCACACCCAGGCCGGGCGCTTCGGGCGCGGCCACCATGCCGTCGCGGACGTCGAACACCGACGGATCGACGAGGTAGGTCAGCAGGTCAGCGCCATCGGCGTTGTAGTGGATGCCGAGCGACATTTCCTGGATCACGAAATTGGGGCTGGTCAGCGCCACCTGCAGGCAGGCGGCCAGCGCCAGCGGCCCGAGCGGGCAGTGGGGCGCGAGCGCGACGTCGTACGCCTCCGCCATTGCCGCGATCCGTCGACATTCGGAGATGCCGCCCGCGTGACTGAGGTCGGGCTGGATGATGTCGACGCAATTGGCCTCGAACACCCGCTTGAAGTCCCAACGGCTGTAGAGCCGCTCACCAAACGCGATCGGGACAGTGGTGTGGCGCGAGAACTCGGCGATGCCCTCCAGATGCTCGGACAGCAGCGGCTCCTCGATGAACAGCGGCCGCAGCGGCGCGACCGCGGCGGCGAGCTGCTTGGCCATCGGCCGGTGGACGCGGCCGTGGAAATCCAGCCCGACGTCGAGCCCCAGCTCGCGCACCGCCGCCACGCGCGTGACCGTCTCGTCGAGTGCGCGCGGGCTGTCCAGCCAGCCCAGGTCGGCGGTGGCG
>NZ_CAHJXA010000102.1 GCF_903644135.1 Sphingomonas bacterium
GGTCGTCACCGCTAGGCGGTAGCGCGTCAGCGAGGGCCGGGCTTGACGCCCGGCTCAGCTGTGCAGGAAGTGCATCACGTCGCCGTCCTGGACGACATAGGTCTTGCCCTCGGCGCGCAGCTTGCCGGCATCGCGCGCCTTCGCCTCGCCGCCAAGCCCGACGAAATCATCATAGGCGATCGTCTCGGCACGGATGAAGCCGCGTTCGAAGTCGGTGTGGATCTCGCCCGCCGCCTGCGGCGCGGTGGCCCCGGCATGAACCGTCCAGGCCCGCGCCTCCTTGGGTCCGACGGTGAAGAAGGTCAGCAGGTGGAGTAGCGAGTAACCGGCGCGGATGACACGGGCGAGGCCGGTCTCATCCAGCCCCAGCTCGGCCAGGAACTCGGCCCGGTCCTCGGCGGGCATGGTCGCGATTTCCGCCTCGATCGCGGCGGAGACGATCACGGCCTCGGCACCTTCCGCCTTTGCCTTGGCGAAAACCCGCGCCGCATGGGCGTTGCCGGCGGCGGCGTTGGCCTCCTCGACGTTGCAGACATACAGCACCGGCTTGGCGGTGAGCAGCTGCGCCGCCGCGAACACCCGCTCCTCCTCGGCGTCGCGGCGTTCGGCCAGCCGCGCCGGCTTGCCCTCGCGCAGCAGCGCCAGCGCCCCACCCAGCACCGCCGCGCCGATCTTGGCTTCCTTGTCGCCCTGCTGGCCCTTCTTGGCGAGGTTGGGGACGCGCTTCTCCAGGCTCTCCAGATCGGCCAGCATCAGCTCGGTCTCGACCGTGTCGGCATCGGCGACGGGGTCGACCTTGCCCTCGACATGGGTGACGTCGCCATCCTCGAAGCAGCGCAGGACGTGGACGATGGCGTCGACCTCGCGGATGTTGCCGAGGAACTGGTTGCCAAGCCCCTCGCCCTTGGACGCGCCGCGGACCAGGCCGGCGATGTCGATGAACGCGAGCTGGGTGGCGATGATCTTAGCCGATCCGGCAATGGCCGCCAGCTGGTCGAGCCGCGGGTCGGGAACGCCGACATTGCCGACGTTCGGCTCGATGGTGCAGAACGGGTAATTGGCCGCCTGCGCCGCCGCGGTCTGCGTCAGCGCGTTGAAGAGCGTCGACTTGCCGACATTCGGCAGCCCGACGATGCCGCAGCGGAAACCCATGACGATCCTCGTTTTCTGGTTGATGACGCGCTGCCAGAGAGGCCGCGACGATGGCCGCGGCCATAGGCAAACCGCCCTGCGATGACCAGCGCCGAGCCGTCCTCACATCGTTTACCAAGAAAGTGTCTCGGTTCGTCGATAAAAAACCACAATTCGTCGTTCATTAACCAGCGGGAGGTGAGGATTGCCGCGCCCGGCCACGTCTCATCATCAGAAACGCGGCATGAGGGCATGTCGGGTTTCGGTTAACAGGGGACGACCCATGCGGATTGTTACTGGCGCGATCGTACTGGCACTCGGCATGGCAGCGCAGCCGGCTTTCGCAGGGGAAGGGGCGACGCCGTCGTCTGGGGGTACGGCGTCGCCCCTGATCGTCACCGATACCGCCGTCGCACCGGCGACCACTTATCGCCTGCCGTCGGTGACCTTGCCGACCGCGGCCCCGACCGCATCGATCCTGTCGACCGAGATCGGCGACGCCGGCCTGCGCCGCCGTTTCACCGGCAATTCGATGGTCGAATTCTACCCGGTCGCTGGTTCGGGCTTCCACCTGTCGGGCGGCACCCGCCTGTTCTCGCGCCGCAACTTCATCACCGAGACTGAGAATTCCGGCCGCGGCCTGCTCGCGGTGTCGCGCTCGAACATGGCGCCGATCGCCACCCGCGCCGGGTTCAAGCGCTTCAACCCGGCGCTGACCGCCGGCTACACCTTCGCGGTGTCGCACCTGGCGCAGATCGGCATCGAGGGCGGCGCGCTGATGAGCCACGCCTTTGCCGCCGCCCCCGGCCTGCCGCATCATGCCTTCGGGTATCGCAACGACAATGCGATGCGCCCCGATGCGATCGCCAACCTGGTGTTCGGTCTGCACTTTTAAGCTCCGTTCAGCGGCGCTGAACCAAGCGCTAGCGGATCAGCCAAATCACCAGCGATAGTTGAAGCTCAGGCTGATCCGCTCCGCCTTGGCGGTGCTCGGCATCACCTCGTGGCGTAGCCAGCTTTCCCATAGGAAGATCGTGCCCGGCTGCGGCTCGGCATAGATAAACGGGCGCAGCGCCTCGGGCGCATCGGCCAGCCGGGTCGGGGCGGCCATCATCATCGCGAGGCGCGGATCCTCCAGCCGCAGCGCGCCGGACCCGGGCGGCACCGCGACGTACAGCGTGCCCGACACGGTGCTGTGCGGGTGGAGGTGACCCGAATGGGCGCCGCCCGGCTTCATCACATTGGCCCACAGGCTGTCGAGCCTCAGCCGCCGCCCCGCCAGGTCGAAGCCGCAATCGCGCGCAAAGCCGGCGACGTGACGATCGAGCATGCGCTTCGCCGCGGCAAAGGCGGGCGCGCGCTGCGGCAGGTCGTTCAGCGAGGCATAGCTGGTATAGCCGCGATAGCCATGCGCCCTCGACCAGGCCGCCCCGGCGCGGTCCTCGCGGGCGAGGTCGCGGCACGCCGCGTCGAGGTCCGCCAGCAGCGCCTCATCGCCCAGCGCGCCCTGGTAGAACTGGGTGGCGAACAACGAGCGGCTGGCCATCATGCCTCCTGCAATCGCAGCGCGACATCGCTCATGAAACGTTCCGGCTCATCCGCCGCCAACCGCGGCGCTTCGGCGGCGACCGCGCCCAGCATCGCCGCCAGCGGGTCCATCTCCGCCTTGGCATAGTTGCCGAGCACATGACTGGTGACCCGGTCCTTGTGCCCCGGATGACCGATGCCGATCCGCACCCGGCGGAAGTCGGGACCCCAATGCTGGTCGACCGAGCGCAGGCCGTTATGCCCGGCGAGGCCGCCGCCGGTGCGCACCTTGACCTTGAACGGGGCGAGGTCGAGCTCGTCGTGGAACACGGTCAGCGCTTCTACGCCCAGCTTGTAGAAGCGTAGCGCATCGCCGACGCTGCGCCCGCTCTCGTTCATGAAGGTTGCGGGCTTGAGCAGCAGGACGCGCGCGCTGCCGATCCGCCCCTCCTGCGTCCAGCCGGCGAACTGCTTCTTGACCGCGCCGAACCCGTGCAACTCGCCGATCGCGTCGACGGCCATGAAGCCGACATTGTGCCGGTGCAGCGCATATTGCGCGCCCGGATTGCCGAGGCCGACCCAGAGCTGCATGGGCTACCCCCTCTCCCCACTGGGGAGAGGGAGAACGGCCTTAGGCCGCCGGCTCGGCCTCGCCGCCCTCGCTCGACTTGAGCGCCGACGGCGCGACGATGGTCGCGATGGTGTCGTCATTCTCGTCCAGCGCCGACGCGGCACCCTGCGGCAGCGTCACCGACGACAGGTGGATCGACTCGCCCACGTCATAGCCCTTGAGGCTGACCTGGATCTCCGACGGGATGGCGGCGGCATCGACCACCAGCTCGATCTCGTGGCGAACGACGTTGAGGACGCCGCCACGCTCGATGCCGGCGCACTCCGCCTCATCGACGAACACCACCGGCACCGCGATCGTCACGCTGGCGTGCTCGCTGATGCGCAGGAAGTCGACATGGACCGGCCGGTCGCTGACCGGGTGGAAGGCGACGTCCTTGGCCAGGGTGCGCTCGCCGGCGACCATGATGACCGAGTTCATGAAGTGCCCGGTGCCCAGCGCGCGGCGCAGCGCCTTCTCCTCCAGGTGGATCGAGGTCGGGGCGGTGTTGTTGCCGTAGATCACGGCGGGGACGCGGCCATCACGACGCAGCGCCCGGGAGGCTCCCTTGCCAACCCGGTCACGCGTCTCGGCTGCGAGCTCCAGTTGGTCGCTCATGCAGAATCTCCGAAACAGGTGTCACTTCCCGCCATGCCTCCAGGGATGTTTCATGGCCGGAAGCGAGCGCGCATAGCCGCATCGATGTCGAAAAGCAATTTCCTCGTCATGCCGGGCTTGTCCCGGCATCCAGAGCGGGCGACGCGCTGTTTGGCTCTGGACCCTGGAACGAGCCCTGGGTGACGTGGGTTCAATACTTCACCCGCATCACCCTCACTCCCTTGGCCGCCAGGTCGTCGATGACGCTGCCCTTGCCGGCGAGATGTCCCGCGCCGACCGCGACGAACACCGTGCCCGGCGTCTTCATCCGGTTCGCCAGCCACTCGGCCCAGCGTAGGTTGCGGCGATAGAGCAGCAGGTCGGCGATCTCCGGCGAGGCCTTGAGGTCGTCGTTCATCAGCGCGGCGAGCGCCTTGGGGTCGCCCTTGGCCCAGTCAGCGACCATCGTCGCCATCTCGGCCTGCGCCTTGGGCATCTCGTCGATCGTGCTGGTGAGGAACGCGACCTGCGCCTTGGGCGACAGGGCGTCGAAATAGCCGATCTGCTGGTCGGCGGTCTCCAGCCCACTGACCGGCTTGTTGGCGGTTTTGGCGGCGGCGGTGATGACGCTCTCGGGCCCGTTGGCGGGGTCGAACCCCGCCTTCATCAGCGGCAGCAGCGACAGGTTGAGCGCGGCGAACCATGGCTTGACATGCTCGAACGCGGCGAGCGGCACGCCGACCTCCGCCATCGCCTTGGCATAGGCGGCGCGCTGCGGCTCGGTCAGCGTCGACGACAGCGTCGGCGCGGCGGGCGGGGTGACCGCGTGGGCGGCGACGATCCCCTGCATCGTCGCGGTGTCAGGCTGCACCAGTTCCAGCACCACCTCGCCCGAGCGGTCGAACGCGGCGCGCACGGCCTCGTCGAACCAGGGCAGGCCGGGCTTGAGGACATGGACGGTGCCGAACAGGTAGATCGTCGTGTCGGCGTCCTTCGCCACCCACAGCGCCGGGTGGGTGGTGTCCGGCGCGGGCGCTGGCGTCTGGGCGCAGGCGGGCAGCGCCAGGGTGAGCGCCATAGCGGTGAAGGCAGCGCGAAGGGGATGATTGGTCATGGCGCGACCCTGTATCGGCCGGCCATTTTTCTTTCCACCCCCGCGAAGGCGGGGGCCTAGTATCGGGCCGCTTGCAACTGAGCCCCCCTTCGCGGGGGTGGTTCGCTCGTGGGCAGCGGCGGCCCCTTGCCCGACACGTCCCCATCCGCCAAAGCCGGCCCTCGTGACAGCCCCGCTCTCCTTCCAGCGCATGATCCTGACGCTCCACGATTACTGGAGCGACCGCGGCTGCCTGATCCTCCAGCCCTATGACATGGAGATGGGCGCGGGGACGTTCCACCCGGCGACCAGCCTGCGCGCGCTGGGGCCAGAGACGTGGAACGCCGCCTTCGTCCAGCCCTGCCGCCGCCCGACCGACGGCCGCTATGGCGAGAATCCGAACCGGCTCCAGCATTACTACCAGTATCAGGTCATCCTGAAGCCGAGCCCGCCCGACCTGCAGGAGCTGTATCTCGGCAGCCTCGCGGCGATCGGCGTCGACATGACCACCCACGACATCCGCTTCGTCGAGGATGACTGGGAGTCGCCGACGCTCGGCGCGTGGGGGCTGGGCTGGGAGGTGTGGTGCGACGGCATGGAGGTGACGCAGTTCACCTATTTCCAGCAGATGGGCGGCTTCGACATGAAGCCGGTGGCGGGCGAGCTGACGTACGGTCTGGAGCGGCTGGCGCTCTACATCCAGGGCAAGGACAGCGTCTACGACCTCGCCTATGACGACACCGGCGTCAGCTATGGCGACGTGTTCCTCGCCAACGAGCGCGAGATGTCGCGCTGGAACTTCGAGGTCGCCGACACCGATGCCTTGTTCGACCTGTTCCGCAAGGCGGTGGCGGAGTGCGAGAATTGCCTGGCCGCCGAGCTGCCGATCCCCGCGTACGAGCAGGCGATCAAGGCGAGCCACCACTTCAACCTGCTCCAGGCGCGCGGCGTCATCTCGGTGGCGGAGCGCCAGGCCTATATCGGCCGCGTCCGCGACTTGGCGAAGGGCGCGTGCGCGGCGTGGATGACGAAGAACGGGTGGAGCGCGTGAGCGGCATGCGACGCCGCGACGCGAACAAGATTGGTTCACGCGGAGGCGCGGAGACGCGGAGAAGGTTCGCCTGCTGCCCCGTCTCGCTTCGGCGAGACCTTCTGCTCAGTCGTCAGCCGGAAGACCAAAGGCGGCTGGTGCCGCCGGACGCTGTTCGGCCGCTTTTTCTCCGCGTCTCCGCGCCTCCGCGTGAACCATTTATCACGGCAGCGACGGCATGACCGACTTCCTCCTCGAACTGCGCTCCGAGGAAATCCCCGCGCGGATGCAGGCGAGGGCGCGAGAGGACCTTGCCCGGCTGTTCGCCGCCGAGATCGGCAAGGCCGGCCTCGTCGCGGGGGAACTCGTCACCTACGCCACGCCGCGCCGCCTCGTCCTGATCGCACGCGACCTGCCGGTCGAGACGGCGGCGGTGTCGGAGGAGGGCAAGGGTCCGAAGACCACCGCACCGCCCCAAGCGCTGGACGGGTTCCTGCGCAAGACCGGGCTCGCCCGCGAGGCTCTGGTCGAGCGCGACGGTGTGTTCTTCGCCGTCACCGAGCGGCCCGGCCGCGCCACCGCCGCGGTGCTGGCCGAGGCGATCCCGGCGATCGTCCGCGCCTTCCCCTGGCCCAAGTCGATGCGCTGGGGCGCGGCGTCGGCCTCCACGGAGAGCCTGCGCTGGGTGCGGCCGCTGCAGGGCATCGTCGCGCTGCTGGGCGACGAGGTGGTGGCGTGCAGCATCGCCGGGCCGACCGGTTCGCGCAGCGAAACGGACAACAAGATCACCAGCGGCGCGGCGACGCTCGGCCACCGCTTCCACCATCCGGGCGTCATCACCATCGGCGGCGCGCACGACTATGTCGAGAAGCTGCGCGCCTGCCACGTCATCGTCGACCAGGACGAGCGCGCCGCGATCATCCGCGCCCGCGCCGCCGAAGCCGCCGAGGCAGCCGGCTTGACGCTGGTCGAGGACGAGGGGCTGGTAGCGGAGAACGCCGGCCTGACGGAGTGGCCGATACCGCTGCTCGGCCGCTTCGATACGGCGTTCCTCGCCGTGCCGCCCGAGGTGATCCAGCTCACCGCGCGGGTGAACCAGAAATATTTCGTCTGCCGCGATGCCGATGGCAAGCTGGCGAACGCCTTCGTCTGCACCGCCAACATCGAGGCGAGCGACGGCGGCGCAAAGATCGTCGAGGGCAACCGCAAGGTGCTGGCGGCGCGGCTGGCCGACGCGCGGTTCTTCTACGACACCGACCTCAAGGTGCCGCTCGAGGACCAGGCCAGGAAGCTCGACCGCATCGTCTTCCACGAGAAACTGGGCACCGTCGCTGACAAGGTCGAGCGCGTCGCGAAGCTGGCGCGCTGGCTGGTCGAGGAGGGGATCGTCCGATCTCCTTCTCCCCCTGTGGGAGAAGGAAGGGGCCCGCTCGCTTTGGCGAGTGGGAAGGATGAGGGGGACGCGTCGACCCCCACTCCCCCTCACCCTTCCGGCCCTGCGGGCCTCCCTCCCTCTCCCACAGGGGGAGAGGGACTTTCCCTCGCCGATCTCGCCGAGCGCGCCGCCCGCCTGTGCAAGGCCGACCTCGTTACCGGCATGGTCGGCGAGTTCCCCGAGCTGCAAGGGCTGATCGGCGGCTATTACGCCGCCGCGCAGGGCGAGCCGCGCGAAGTCGCCGAGGCGATCCGCAACCATTACAAGCCGGTCGGGCAGGGGGATGACGTGCCGACCGCGCCGGTGACGGTGGCGGTGTCGCTGGCGGACAAGTTGGATACGATTGTACAATTCTTTGAGATTGACCAGCAACCAACTGGTTCGAAAGATCCATTTGCTCTCCGGCGAGCAGGATTGGCGCTGATCGCTTTGCTGGTAACAAACGGCATCCGCACTGGCTTGGGTCAATTACTACAAAAGCCGCTGCAGGTGCGTGCTCGCCTTGCGCTAGAGGCTGATTCACCGATAGACTTCGAACAAGTTGCCGTTGCTACTTACTCGATCAAACCTAGCCATGAGCCCACGGCAATCGAACGGGAAGCGGCTATTGATATGGGAGCGCGGCTCAGCGCCCAGGGTAAGCTGGGCGGGATGATGGGGGCGGGGTTGTTCCTGATCGATCGCCTCAAAGTCCAGCAACGCGAAGCCGGCGTCCGCCACGACCTCATCGACGCGGTGTTCGCGCTCGGCGGCGAGGACGATCTCGTCCGCCTTCTCGCCCGCGTCCATGCGCTCCAGGCGTTCGTCGGAACGGAGGACGGTGCCAACCTGGTCGCCGGCTACAAGCGTGCTGCCAACATCCTGAAGAAGGAGGGGTGGCATAACCCCTCTCCCCCTGTGGGAGAGGGAGGGGCCCGCTCGGCGTCAGCCGAGTGGGAAGGTGAGGGGGATGTCTCGACCCCCACTCCCCCTCACCCTTCCGCGACTGCGTCGCTCCCTCCCTCTCCCATGAGGGGAGAGGGA
>NZ_CAHJXA010000103.1 GCF_903644135.1 Sphingomonas bacterium
GCATCCTCAACGCGTTCAAGTCCGCGGACGAGGCGCAGGCCTACGCGGGGCGGGGGCGATCGCCGGGCTAGTGATGCTGCCGCTCGCAGTGCCGCTGCTGATCTTCGGCGCGGGTGCGGCGGCGGGCGGACCGGCGGCGCTGAAGCTGCTTGCCGCGGTCAGCCTGCTGATCGTCGCGGGAGCACCGTTCGTCGCGGCCACGGCGGTGCGGGCGGGAATGGATTAGCGCGCCCACCGCGCCCAGATCGCGGTCGGCAGCACCAGCCCGCGCGCCTCCTCGCGCACCGCCAGTTCGCCCATCTCGACCGTGCCGGGCAGGTCGGCAAACGCCTGGCGCAGCATCTCGCCGATCGCCAGCGGCGACATGTGCACCGCGTACACCGTCAGGAACAGGAATCGCGACGCCCCGTCGAGCAGCCGTCGGCAGTCGGCGATCAGCGCCGGCAGATGCTGCTCCAGCCGCCACAGCTCGCCTTCCGGCCCGCGCCCGAACTTGGGCGGGTCGAGGATGATGCCGTGGTAACGCCGCCCGCGCCGCACCTCGCGCGCCACGAATTTGGTGGCGTCGTCGGTCAGCCAGCGGATCGGCGCATCGGCCATCCCCGTTAGCCGCGCGTTGCCGCGAGCGGCCTCAACCGACTTCTTCGAGGCGTCGACATGCACCATTCGCGCGCCCTTGGCGGCGAGCGCCAGCGTGCCGACGCCGGTATAGCCGAACAGGTTGAGCGCTTCCGGCGCCTCGACCCCCTGCAATCGCTCGCGCATCCAGCTCCACACCGGTGCCATGTCGGGGAAGAACCCCAGGTGGCGGAACGGCGTCGTCTGCGCGGTGAAGCGCACCTCATCCCAGCGCAGCGGCCAGCCCTCGCGCGGGACCGGCGTCGTGAAGCGCCACTGGCCGCCGCCCTCCTCGTCGCTGGCAGGGACGAACTCGCCATCGGCGCGCCAGTCGGGGCTGGCGGGTTGCCACAGCGCCTGCACCTCGGGGCGAATGAAGCGGAAACGGCCATAGCGCTCCAGCTTGCGGCCGTTGCCCGAGTCGACCAGCCCGTAATCGGCCCAGGGCTCGCCGATCAGCGTCTGCAGGCTCACTGGGAGGAGGGCGCCCGCTCGGCGATGTAGCCGGTCACCGTGGCGAAGTCGTTGGCCAGCGTCGCATAGCGCTCCTCGCGCTCGAACAGGTCGCCGAGCCGCGCCGGCAGGGTCGGGCGGACGCCGGTGGCGCGCTCGACCGCGTCGGGGAACTTGGCAGGATGAGCGGTGGCGAGCGTCACCACCGGCGTTCCGGGAGGCAGCCGCCGCGCGGCGGCGAGGCCGATCGCGGTGTGCGGGTCGATCACCTGCCCCGCCTGCGCGCACGCCCAGCCCATCGCGCCCGCCATCGCGTCGAGGTCGACCCGCTCACTGGCGATGATCGCCGCCGCACCCTCGGCCTGCGCATTGGTCAGCCGCATCGCCCCGCTCGCCTCGAAGCCGCGCATCTGCTCGGCCAGCATCCGGCCGTCGCGGTCGCCGACGTCGTACAGCAGCCGCTCGAAATTGGACGATACCTGGATGTCCATCGACGGCGTCGGCGTCTGCACGACGCCGCCCTTGGAATAATCACCTGCGGTCAGCGCCCGGTGGAGGATGTCGTTGACGTTGGTCGCGACCACCAGCCGCTCGATCGGCAGGCCCATCTTCGCGGCGACATAGCCGGCGAACACGTCGCCGAAATTGCCGGTCGGCACCGCGAAGGCAACCCGCCGCGCGGGCGCGCCGAGGCGGACGGCGGCGTAGAAATAATACACCACCTGCGCCATCAGCCGCGCCCAGTTGATCGAATTGACCGCCGACAGCGCGAACCGGTCGGCGAAGCCGCGGTCGTTGAACATCGCCTTCACCAGCGCCTGCGCGTCGTCGAAGCTGGCGCCGTCGAGGGCGATGTTGTGGATGTTGGGGGCGAGCACCGTCGTCATCTGCCGCCGCTGCACCGCCGACACGCGGCCGGCGGGGTGGAGCATGAACACCTCGATCCCCTCGCGCCCCGCCAGCGCGTCGATCGCCGCCGAGCCGGTGTCGCCGCTGGTCGCGCCGACGACGGTCAGGCGCTTGTCCGTCCCCGTCAGGAACCGCTCGAACAACAGCCCGAGCAGCTGCAGCGCAACATCCTTGAACGCCAGCGTCGGGCCGTGGAACAGTTCCAGCAGCCACTGGTCGTGATCGAGCTGGACCAGCGGCGTCACCGCGGCATGAGCGAAGCGGCCATAGGCGGCCTCGCACAGCCCGCGCAGCTCGTCGGCGGTCAGCGCCCCTTCGACGAAGGGCAGCATCACCGCGACCGCAGTGTCGACATAGGACAGGCCGGCCAGTCCCGCGATCGTCTCGGTCGGCAGTACCGGCCAAGCCTCGGGCAGGTACAGCCCGCCATCGGCGGCGAGGCCGGTCAGCGTGACATCGCGGAAGTCGAGGATCGGCGCGGTGCCGCGCGTGCTGACATAGCGCATGACGGCTCGGTTAGCCCCGGACCGGCGGCGACACAACCGGCGCGCGCCGCCGCACCAGCGCGATGGTGTAGATGGTCGCGGCGATCGCGGCGAACAGGAACCACTGCACCGCATAGGCGAGATGGTTGTTGGGGATGTCGTCGAGACTGGCTGGCTGATTGAACCGAAGGCCGGGCAGGGGAGTGTCGGTGACCAGCATCAGCTCGTCGGGCGCGGACGAGAACAGCCCCTCGATCAGCGCGCGGTGCTGCGGCGCGTGGGTGATGTAGCCGCTGACCGTGCCGCCGACCCAGACCGGATCGTGGAGCGGATCGCTGCCGATGCCGACCTGCACCGCAAAGGCGGCGGTGGCCGGCGTCGCGAAGCATTGCGCGATGGCACGCCAGCCGCTCGATCCGTTGGCGGCGCGGCCGGCATCGCGGTGCCAGCCATGCGGCTCGCGGCAGGTGGCGACGGCGTGCCGGAACAGCACCATATCGTCGGGTGTGGCCGGCATCGCGATCGTCGGCCGGTGCTGGTTGCCGGCGTAGAGCGCCAGCAACGCCAGCTTCTCCTGTCGCCGCTGGAGCTGCCAGAACCCCAGCGCGATCATCGCCGCCACCGCCGCCAGGACGAGCACGGTCGCCACCACCGGCACGCGCTTCACTGGATGCGGCCCTCGCGCGCGGCGTTGCGATACTCGGCGGCGATCAGCGCGCCCTTGGCGAGGCGCAGCGAGGCGACGACCAGCGCCACCGTCACCGGCGGCCAGAGAATCAAATGCACCCACCAAGGCGGCGACAGCGCGAGCTGCAGCCAGATCACCAGGCCGATGACGATCGTGCCGAGGATCAGCGTCAGGAACGCCGCCGGCCCGTCGCCGACGTTGAACTTCTCGTAATCGAGCCCGCAATGCGAGCAGCGATCAGCGAACTTGAGCAGTCCCCGGAACAGCGTCGGCCTGCCGCAGCGCGGGCAGATGCCCTTGAGCGCCACATCGAGGATGCTCGGCTCGGCTCCGGGCGGAACGGCGCGTTCAGGGTCTGTCACCGCCGCGCCGTCACGTTCATCCCGCCGCGACCGGCGCGCCCCAGCCGCCCCAGACATAGACGGTGACGAACAGGAACAGCCACACCACGTCGACGAAGTGCCAGTACCAGGCCGCCGCCTCGAAGCCGAAATGCTGGCGCGGCGTGAAGTCGCCGCGATAGGCGCGGATCAGGCAGACGGTCAGGAAGATCGTGCCGACCAGGACGTGGAAGCCGTGGAAGCCGGTCGCCATGAAGAATGACGCGCCATAGTTGATGCCCTTGAACGGGAACGGCGCATGGGCGTATTCGAACGCCTGGATGGTGCTGAACAGCGCCCCTAGCACGATCGTCAGCCACAGCCCCTTGAGCACGCCGTCACGGTCGCCGACGCCGATCAGGCCCCACAGGCCCTTCTTCACGCCGCCGCGCTGGCCGTGGATCATCGCGTGATGCGCCCAGGTGACGGTGGTGCCCGAGCAGAGCAGGATCATGGTGTTGAGCAGCGGAAAGGCGAAGGGGTTGATGACCTCCAGCCCCTTGGGCGGCCAGGTCGCCGCGATCTGCGCCGCGCCTTCGGCCGCTCGGGTCACCTGGCCATCGGCGAAGGTCAGCGCGGTCGGAAACAGCGAGAAGTCGAAGAACGCCCAGAACCATCCGACGAAGAACATCACCTCGGAGGCGATGAACAGGATCATGCCGTAGCGGAAGTGCAGCTGCACGACCGGCGTGTGGTCGCCGTGATGCGCCTCGGCGATCACCTTGGCCCACCACGACCCCATCGAGAACAGCAGCGCCGCGAAGCTGATCAGGAAGATCCAGCCGCCGCCATTGGCGTGCTCCGGCCCGGTATGGCCGCCCTTCATCCACATGATGCCGCCCGCCGCGACGCCCAGCGCGCAGAACGCGGTGACGATCGGCATGATGTCGGGCGGAAGGATGTGGTAGCTGTGGTTCTTGGCGCCGGCCATCGTCGGGTTTCCCTGGGTGCTTGTTCTGAACGCTCTAGAGCGGTTTTCGCCGCCGGCCAACGGGGTTTTAGGCGCGCTCAGCCATCGATCGCAGTACGCCCGGTGGTTCTGACCGCATCGGCGGGGTAGAAGGTGTAGGACAGCGTGATCGTCTGGATGTCGCGCGCGTCGGGATCGTCGACGATGCCGGGCTCGACATAGAAGATCACCGGCATCCGCACCGTCTCGCCGGGCTTGAGCGTCTGCTGGGTGAAGCAGAAGCACTGAATCTTCTTGAAATACTTGCCCGCCTGCGCCGGCTGCACGTTGAAGGTGGCGGTGCCGGTGATCGGATGGTCCGACGTGTTGGTGGCGGTGAAGAACGCCATGTCGCGCGCGCCCACCGCGACGGTGTCGGACCGCGCCTCCGGCTTGAAGCGCCACGGCATGTTGGGGGAGACGTTGGTGTCGAACGCGACCGTCACCTGATGGTCGACCGCGCCGGGCGCCTCCAGCCCGCGGCCGGTGGTGCCGTTCAGCCCGGTCGCCTGGCAGAACAGGCGGTAGATCGGCACGCTTGCCCAGGCGAGCCCGGTCATGAAGGCGATGACCGCAACCATCACCAGCGCGGTGCGCCGGGTGCCGTCGAGTCGTCGCCAGCTCGCGATCATCAGTGCGCCATCCCCACCCGGATCTTGGCAATGGTGATCGCGAACACCAGCACCACCAGGCCGCCGAGCAGCACCGCCATCACCACGGCCCGGCCACGCTGGCGCCGGCGGACCAGCTCCTCGGGATTGTCGTCGAACGGGCTCATGCCACCCACCGATCGGCGACCAGCGCGCCGAACACGACGAAGAGGTAGAGGATGGAATAGCTGAACAAGCGCTTCTCCGGGGTCATGGGATCGTTCGCCTGCGTGGCGCGCGTCGCCACATGGGTGGCAAGCACGGCGAAGACGGCGGTCGTGATACCCGCGACCGCACCATAGATAGGGCCGACCAGCCCCAGCAGCCAGGGCAGGATCGCCGTCACCGCCATCGGAATGGTGTAGAGCCCGATCTGGGTCCGCGTCGCACGCTCGCCGGCGACGACCGGCAGCATCGGCACGCCGGCCTTGGCATAATCGGTCTGCACGAACAGCGCGAGCGCCCAGAAATGCGGCGGCGTCCACAGGAACACCAGCGCGAACAGCAGCAGCGGCAGCGTCGCGACATGCCCGGTCGCCGCCGCCCAGCCGATCAGTGGCGGAAACGCCCCGGCCGCGCCGCCGACCACGATATTCTGCGGCGTGCGCCGCTTCAGCCAGACGGTGTAGACCAGGACGTAGAACAGGATCGACGCAGCGAGGATCGCGCCGGCGACGATGTTGACCGCCAGGCCCATCAGGATGACCGAGAACGCGCCCAGCCCGACCCCGAACTGGAGCGCGGCGGGCCGGTCCATCCGCCCGGCGGGGAGCGGCCGGCCGGCGGTGCGCTTCATCACCGCGTCGAGGTCCGCCTCGTACCACATGTTGAGCGCCCCCGCCGCGCCCGCGCCAAGCGCGATGCACAGGATGGCGGTAAAGCCGATCACCGGCGGCACGCCGGCGGGCGCGGCGAGCAGGCCGCACAGCCCGGTGAACACCACCAGCGTCATCACCCGCGGCTTGGTCAGCGCTAGGAAGTCGCGCCAGTCGGCGGGCGGGGGCAGGGCGGCGGCGGTCATGGTCGAGGCGGCTATAGGCGCACCGCATCGCCGGGGGAAGCGGAGCCTGCCGCTGTCCGCGTTCAGGCGGGAAGCGCGAGCCCGTCGTTCGATGCGCCGATCCGCCTGTGCCGGAACGGCAATCGCCGACGCTCGACGATCGACCGCCACGCCCACTCGACCGGCCCGATCGCGAAGCTGCGGACATAGTGGTTGGCGAGGACCAGCAGCACGGCGTCGATCGCCAGCGCCGCCAACATCAGCGGCGCCCAGGTCAGCCGTCCGTACAAGGCGAGCGCGAAGGGCGGGAACACCAGCCACAGCGTGATCAGCGTCTGCGCGACGTAGATCGACAGCGCCGTCCGCCCCGCCGCCGCGAACGGCTTCATCAGCCTTGCGCCGGCCACCGACGCCAGCAGCAGGCTGATGACAGCGACGTGCCCCAGCGTCGTCGCTTCGCGGGCGATCTCAGACGTTGCCCACATCGTATGCGGGAGGTGGTCGAAGCGCATCTGCTCGGCGGCACCGATCGCGCGCAGCGGCAAGCCGATGCCATAGCCCGCGATCGCCAGCAGCGCGTAGAAGCGGCGTGAGCGCAGCCCCTGCAGGATGCCGAGCTTGAACAGCGCCGCGCCGATCAGCATCACGCTTGCCGCCTCCCAGACCCAGAGCAGTTCGAGGCCTTTGCTTTCTAGATCGATGAACCCGTCGATCTGGGTATGCGCCCAGTCCGAGAAGCTACCGGTGCGGCCGCGATCTTCCGCCGTGATATCGCTCGCGAGTCTGGCGCGTCGCGCATCGGCTTTGGCGGCGCGATCGAGCAGGGCGCGATCGCCCTTGTTGAGCGGCAGGTGCGCTTGCTGACGAGCCTCGACGCGCTGGATGGCGGTGTGCTGCTGGAGGCCGCGATAATAGCCGAAATAGCCGGCTCCGCCGAGCTGCGACACCGCCGCGATCAGCCCGATCGCGATCAGCCAGCGTGGCCGCAACCGCCGGAACAGGAACGCGATGAGGGCGGCAAGGGCATAGGTGTGGAGGATCTCGCCCGGCCACAACAGGATAAAGACGTGGACCAGTCCGAAGCCGAACAGGACCACGTTGCGCGCATAATAGCGGCGCATCGTCGCCCAGCGGCCGGCGCTGGTCGCAGCGCGCTCGGTCAGAATCACCATCCCCGCGCCGAACAGCATCTCCAGCAGGCATCGCGCGGTGCCGTTGAAAAAAACCTCGCGGATCGTCCACGCGACCCGGTCGGCCGGTGCCCAGCCGAGATGGCGGATGTCCGCTCCCGACGCGAGCATCGATTGGCCCATGTCGTTGATGTTCATGAACAGGATGCCGAGGATCGCCACTCCGCGCAGCACGTCGAGGCTGGCGATACGCGGCGCGCCGTCGGGCTCGTCCGATCGTGCTGCCGTGATGCTCATGCTCAGCCGCCCCCCCGACGATGCCGTTCGCTACCACGCGGGTGCTGACCCGGCAATCCGGCGGCGGCACCTAACGAAAACGCCCCGGCTCTCACCGGAGCGCTCGCGTGTTTGCAGATCGGTCCGCTCAGTCGATGATCGGCAGCGTCTCGAACTGGTGGTATGGTGGCGGGCTCGACAGCGTCCATTCCAGCGTCGTCGCACCGTCGCCCCAGGGGTTGGCGGGTGCCTTGGGACCGGCCAGCAACGACCAGACCAGGTTGACGAAGAACACCGCCATCCCCGCGGCCATGATCATGTAGCCCACCGACGCGACATAATTCCAATGCGCAAAGGCATCGGGATAGTCCGGGTAACGCCGCGGCATCCCCTGCAGTCCGAGGAAATGCATCGGGAAGAACATGACGTTGACCCCGACGAAGAACACCCAGAAGTGCAGCTGGCCGAGGAACTCGTTGTACATCCGCCCCGACATCTTCGGGAACCAATAGTAGAAGCCGGCGAACAGCGAGAACACCGCGCCGAGCGACAGCACGTAATGGAAGTGCGCGACGACGTAATAGGTGTCCTGCATGTAATCGTCGATGCCGCCATTGGCGAGCACCACGCCGGTGACGCCGCCGACCGTGAACATGAAGATGAAGCCGATCGCCCACACCATCGGCGTCTTGAACGACAGGCTGCCGCCCCACATCGTCGCGATCCAGCTGAAGATCTTGATGCCGGTCGGCACCGCGATCACCATGGTGGCGGCTGTGAAGTACATCTTGGTGTTCACCGACAGGCCGGTGGTGAACATGTGGTGCGCCCACACGACGAAGCCAACCACGCCGATCGCGACCATCGCGTACGCCATGCCGAGATAGCCGAACACCGGCTTTCGG
>NZ_CAHJXA010000104.1 GCF_903644135.1 Sphingomonas bacterium
CCGCCGCCGACGCCACCGCCGGCGACATCATCGTCACCGCCCAGAAGCGCTCGGAGCGGCTGCAGGATGTGCCGATCTCGATCTCGGTCGTGAACAACGCGCTGCTGGCGAGCACCAACTCGCGCAACCTCAACGAGCTGTCGGGCGCGGTGCCCGGCGTCCAGTTCAACGGCAATGGCGGCGGCGGGCGTACCTATCTCAGCCTGCGCGGCACCACCGGCTCAGCGCTCAACACCGGCGACGAGCCGGTCGCGATCTACATGGACGACGTGTACCTCGCGCGCGGTGTCACCATCGGCACCCAGGACCTGCTCGATGTCGGCTCGATCGAGATCGTGCGGGGGCCGCAGGGCACGCTGCAGGGCCGCAACGCCACTGCGGGCGCGATCCTGATCCGCAGCGCCGACCCGACCGACAAGCCCGAAGGCTACATCACCGCCGGTATCCAGGCACCGCTGGAATACCGTGCCCAGGCGGCGGTCAGCGGCCCGCTCGGCGGCGGCTTCGACGCTCGCTTGGCCGCCGGCTATGTCAACGCGCGCGGCTTCGGTCGCAACGATTTCGACGGCAGCCGCGTCGGCGGCAGCGATAGCGTGCAGGGCCGCGGCGTGCTGACCTATCAGGGCGACAACCCGCTGACGGCACGTATCGTCGTCGATTATTCGTCGATCATCAACAAGGCGGCGCTGTTCCGCGGCGCGGCGACGATCTTCACCACCACGCCCGGCGCGTTGGTGAAGACGCCGACGCCCACCGTGCCGCTTCCCGCCGACCAGCTCGCGACGATCTACGACGACCATTACAACCTCAATCCGAACACGCGCACGCGGGTCCAGAATGACGGGCTGTCGGCGAAGTTCAGCTACGCCTTTGGCGGCGTCGACCTGGTGTCGGTAACCGGCTATCGCTTCACTCATGTGCGCGGCACCAACAACAGCAGCGGCCTCAGCACCGCGCCCAAGCAGGGCTATAACTTCAACGACGACACCAGCCACGAAGTGTCGCAGGAGATCCGCTTGCAGTCGTCGGGCAACCGCCGCTTCACCTGGATCCTTGGCGGCTATTATTTCAACGAGTCGCAGGATTACGCCGACACCATCTTCAACACTATGTTTACGACGCCGACATCGACCGCCTCGCTCTATTTCGGACACCAGAACACCGACTCCTATGCCGGGTTCGCCGATGCGACGTTCAACATCACGCACAACCTGCAGATCATCGGCGGCGTGCGCTACACCGACGACGAGAAGCAGTTGAACGGCGGCATCCAGGTGACCAACCTCGTCACCAACGCGGTCACCTTGACGCCCTACACGCCGGTGCCGATCTCGCAGAAATCGACGACCTTCCGCGGCAAGCTCGTCTACCACCCCACCAGCAACATCATGCTGTATGCCGGCTATGGCACCGGCTTCCGCGCAGGGGGCTACAATGATTTCGCGGTGCAGGCTCCCTACCTGCCCGAGCGCAACAAGTCGATCGAGGCAGGTGCCAAGGGCGACCTGTTCGACCGCAAGCTCAGCTTCTCGCTGGCGGGCTACCACAACGACTATACCGGCTTGCAGCTGCGCGCAGGCGTGCCGGCGGGCGGCGCGATCATCACCAACGCGGGCAGCGCGGTGATCAACGGTTTCGAGCTGGAGCTGACCGCGCGACCGGCCGCCAACACCCGGCTGAGCGCCAACACCTCGTACACCGACGCCACCTTCAACAGCTTTCCGCGTGCGGTGGACCTGTTCAACAACTTCGTCGACGCGAGCGGCAACACTCTGCCCAACGCGCCCAGATGGCAGTTCTTCGTGCAGGCGGCGCAAGATTTCCCGCTCCGCAACGACTGGATCGTCACCGCCGCGGCCAATTACCGCTGGCGCGACACCATCTACTATTATTTCACCAACCAGGATGCGGCTACGTTGCGCAACGGGCCGGGCGGCACGCTCAACCTGCGCGCCTCGATCAAGAGCCCCGATGACAAATGGAGCCTGGCCGCGTTCGTGAACAACGTCGTCGACAAGCGGATCGTCACCACCGACGTGATCACCTTCAGCTATCCCGAGCTGAGCCTGAATCAGCCGCGCGCGGCGGGCATCGCCATTCAGCGCAAGTTCTAGCGGATGATCGAGGGTGCGGCCGAGTTTCGCGCGCATTGGCGGGCGCTGCTCGGCTGCACCATGGCGGCGTCGGTCGGCGTGGTCGGGCTCAACGCCTATACCAACGGCGCGTTCGTGCCCGAGCTGGTCGCGACGGCAGGCTATAGCCGCGAGCAGCTGTCGACGGCGACGCTGATGCTGTCGGCGGCGGTCGCGCTGGTCGCACCGTTGATGGGGCAGGCGCTGGACCGCTGGGGACCGGTGCGGGTGATCACGCTGGCGGCGGTCGGCGAGATCGTCGGCCTGCTGCTGCTGGCGCTGTCGCCGGCGGGGTTCGGCTGGTACGCCGGCCTGCTGGTCGCGCTGGCGTTGCTCGGCGTCGGCAGCACGCCGCCCAGTTTCTCGCGGGTAGTGACCGCCTGTTTCGACCGGCGGCGCGGGCTGGCGCTGGGGCTGATGATCGGCGGCCTGGGAATCACCGCCATCGTCGCGCCGATCCTGATGACGAAGGTGATCGCGGCGGCTGGCTGGCGCGGCGGCTATGCGGTGCTGGCGGTCCTCGTGCTGCTGCTGGGCGGCGGCGGCGTCGCGCTGATCCGGAGCGACGACTATGGCCGTACCGGAACGTCGGCGACCACGCGGGCGCGGCGTGGCGGCGACTGGAGCGGCGTGCGGCGGCCGCTCTACTGGCTGGTGCTGCTGTGCTTCGCCTGCCCGGCGCTGTTCGGCGGCGGCTTCCTGCTGCACATGATCACCATCCTGCGCGCGCGCGGTTTCACGGCCGGCGAGGCGGCGCAGGTCCAGGCGTTGATCGGCCTGTCGATCATCCTCGGCCGCTGCCTGTCGGGCCTGTCGATGGATCGCATCTTCGCGCCGTACGTCGCGGGAATCGCCTTCGCGATCTCGGCGGGCGGTACGGCACTGCTGCTGTCCACCAGCGGGCCGTTGTTGTGCGCGGCCGCGCTCGGCATCGGCCTCACCATCGGCGCTGAGCTGGACATCCTCGCCTTCACGCTGTCGCGCTATTTCGGCGTCGCCAGTTTCGGGCGCTTATACAGCCTGGCGTACAGCCTGATGATCCTGGCGGGCGGGGTCAGCCCGGTGCTGATCGCGCGGCTCTCCATGGGCGGCGACTATCGACCGGCCATCCTGCTCTGCGCGAGCGGCCTGGCCTTGTTCGCGGCCGTCGTGGCGTTCCTGCCGCGCTTCGAGCGATCGGGAACGACCGTAAGACCCTGACCTATCGCTGGCGACCGGCAGGAAACCTTCGCAATGCTGACGAATTGATGTAGGTGGACTTGCTGATCGAGGTCAACCGATGCCGAAAACGCCGCGCCGCCCGCTGTTTCAGGACTATCAGCAGCCGCGGCTCTTCCGTGCCGGCATGACGCTGCGCCGCAGCTTCCTGACCGGCCCCGCCGCGACGCCGGAAGAGGAAGAGATGAAGGCTCTGATCGACAAGGCCGACACGCAGCGCTGACCGGCGCGCTGAATTAGAGCATCGCCTCCAGCAGTTCGCGCACGCGGCGGCTTCGGACCTGTACGTCCTCGATCCGCTCGGCGAGGATCAGGCGGTCGTTCTTGGCCACGAGGGTCAGCGCCTTTGCGTCGCCAGCGAACTCTCCGCGCGGCGTCAACGCGATCGCGGCAGGGCCGGCGTCGATGCGGGCGATGTCCGCCCCCCGCGCCAGGCAGGCGATCCGGACGAGCGTGATCGCCGCCTCGGCCTCGGGCGGGAGCGGCCCGAAACGGTCGGCTAGTTCCTCCTCGATCGCGTCGACGGCGGCGCTGTCCTCGATCCGGGCGAGCCGCGCATAGAGCGCGACGCGGATCTCCGGCTCGGGGATCCACTCGGCCGGCAGCCGCCCCGCCAAGCCGAGATGGAGGTCGGGCGACCAGCGCTCCACCGTCTCGCCGCGCGCCTGGCGGAGCGCCGACCCGAGCAGGTGCTGGTACAGCGCCACCCCGATCAGCTTCATGTGCCCCGCCTGCGCCTCGCCGATCAGGTCGCCGGCCCCGCGCATGTCGAGATCGCGCTCGCTGATCGCGAAGCCCGCGCCCAGCTGGTCGAACGTCTGCAGCGTCCGCAAGCGCTGCAGCGTGCGCGCCGCTACCTCGCCCTCGCCGTCGGTGATCAGCAGGATTTGTCCGCGCCGGTTGCCGCGCCCGACCCGGCCGCGCAGCTGGTGGAGCTGCGCCAGGCCGAAGCGATCGGCGCGCCACACGATCATGGTGTTGGCGCGCGGCACGTCCAGCCCCGCCTCGATGATGTTGGTCGCGAGCAGCACGTCGCCGCGCCCCTCCGCGAACCCGACCATCGCCTCGTCGAGCTCGGCCGCGGGCAGCTTGCCGTGCGCCTGCACCACCGTGAGTTCCGGCGCGAGGCGGGCGAGGCGGTCGGCCAAACCGGCGAGATCCTCGATCTGCGGCGCGACGACGAAGCTCTGCCCGCCGCGCGCCTTTTCGCGCGTCAGCGCGATGCGCACGCGCGCCTCGTCGAAGCGATCGACGGTGGTGCGGATCGGCTGGCGGCGTGCCGGCGGAGTGGCGATCACCGATAGCTGCTGAAGGCCGACCAGCGCGGTCTGCAGGGTGCGCGGGATCGGCGTGGCGCTGAGCGTCAGGACATGGACGCTGCCGTCGCCGCGCAGCCTGGCCTTGTCGGCGGTGCCGAAGCGCTGCTCCTCGTCGATCACGACCAGGCCTAGCGCCTGGTACTGCACGCCCTTGCCGGCAACCGCGCCGGTGCCGATGACGATGCGGATCGAGCCATCGGCGAGGCCGGCCCTGACCGCCTTTTTCTCGGCCGCGGTCGACAGGCGCGAGAGGCTGGCCACGACGATGCCGGTGCCCTCGAAGCGGCGGCGGAAGCTCTCCAGATGCTGGCGGACCAGCACGGTGGTCGGCGCGGCGAGCGCGACCTGACCGCCGGCGAGCGCAACCAGCGCCGCGGCGCGCAGCGCGACCTCGGTCTTGCCATAGCCGACATCGCCGATCACCAGCCGATCCATCGGCCGGCCCGCCGCGAGGTCGTCGCGGACGGCGTTGATCGCGCGGGCCTGATCGGAGGTCTCGGTGAACGCGAAGCCGGCGGCGAACCGCTCATATTGCGCCGGGTCGGGGGCGTATGCCGGCGCGGTCAGGCGAGCGCGCTGCTCCGCCATCGCTGCCAGCGCCTTGGCGCTCTCGGCGATGGCGGCGTCGATCGCGCCGCGCCGCTTCTGCCAGCTGCTGCCGTCCAGCTTGTCGAGCGGCACGGCATCGGCATCGGCCCCATAGCGCCACAGCCGATCGGCCGCCGCGACCGGCACCAGCCGCCGCGCCTCGTCGGCATGTTCCAGCACGATGGCGTCGCCGCCGGCACCGTCATCGCTACCCGGCATCGGCTCCAGCCCGACGACGCGGGCGATACCGTGATCCTCGTGCACCACGACGTCGCCGATGCGCAGGTCGGTCAGATCGCCCAGGCCGGTCGTGGTGCCGGTGGTCGCCTCGTCTTGGACCGCGCGGCTGCCGAGGAGATCGGCGGCGGCGACCAGCAGGATCTCCTTGCGGCGGAATCCCGCGGCGACCGGCATCGGCAGGGTCGCGACCGCACCGGGTGCCATCGCCAGCACCTCCGCCCAGCTCGACAGCGCCGGCGGCTCGCCGTCGAAGTCGCGGGTGAGGCGGCGTCGCAGGAAGCGCAGGTCGCGCGAGCCGCCGACGACGACCAGCCGCGCGCCCTCGTCAAGCGCCGAGCGCGCGGTGCGCAGGAAGCTGGCCCAGGGTGCCTTGCGCTCGACGAAGTGCGGCACGGCTTCGCTGTCGTCGTCGCTCCAGTCGACCGTCTCCCAACGGCCGAGCGGACGTTCCCATTCCTGCGGCGACAATGCCACCGAGGCACGACCGCCCAGCCGGGACGCCTCGCTAGCGAGCGCCAGGAACCGCGTTCGTCGAGCCTCGGCGGTGGCCGCAAAGACGATCGTGCCGGGCGTGAGATGGGCAAGCAGCGGCACACCGTCGCCCAGCGGCGGCTCGACGGCCCGGCCGATCTCGACGCGATCGAGGTCGGCGACCGTGCGTTGGCTGATTGGGTCGTAGGACCGCAGCGCCGTCACCTGACCGTCGGCGACCTCGATCCGCACCGGCAGCTCGGCATCGGCCGGGAACAGGTCGATCACCTCGCCCCGCACCGCAATCTCGCCGGGCTCGTCGACGCGGTCGTCGCTGACATAGCCGGTGCTGAGCAGCTGCTCCAGCAGCGCGGCGGCATCGAGCGGCTGGCCCGGTTCGAGCAGGGGCGGGGCGGCCGAGAAGGCGTCGGGTGCCGGATAGCGCCGCGCGATCGCCTCCGCGCCGACGATGCAGGCGATGGGCTTGCCGGGTGCCTCGTCCGCCAGCATCTTCAGCCGGCGCAGCGCCGCCACGCGGTGACCGGCGTTGGCGGGACCGGCCGGCGCGTCGTCGCCCGGCAGCGCGTCACTGGTAGGGATATGCACCACCGATCCATCCGTGATCGCCGCCACCGCCGCGGCAATCGCCTCCGCCTCGCGTTCATCGCCGGCGACATAGACGATGGTGGCGGTCATCGCCTCGACGATACGCGTGGCGATGCGCGACAGCGGTGCTGCCGCGACGTTCCGATCCGACATGATGTCTCCCTCGATCAAGGAACGTCGGTCGCCGGCAAAGGGTGCAGGCCGCGGCGCTGTGACCAGCGTTTAGCCCCGTTCAACGCTTCCGGCGGGCGCGTCCGGGTGACGGCTCGACGGCAGCGTTGCTCAGCCCGCGCACCGTGTCGTCATAGAAGCGGGCCAGATCGCTGTGCATCGTGTGCAGCGCGTCGACGTTCAGATAGACCATGTGGCCGGACGGGTAATAGGCGAAGCGCAGGTTGGACAGCAGGCTGCGGTCGAGTTGCATGTGGTTCAGGTCATATTCGGTGCCGAAGAACGGCGTCGCCATGTCGTATAGGCCGTTGAGCGAATAGACCTTGAGGTTGGGGTTCTGCCGCATCGCCGCCGACAGGTCGAGCGCCACGTCGGCCTGGTTGGTGCCGCCGGCACCGCGACTGCCCGGCGGGCGATGGTCGAAGCTCCAGCGCAGCGTAGGTGTGTAATAGGTCGGGCGATAGATCAGCTGCGTGTCGTAGCGCAGGTCGTGGCTCAAATAATGGTGAAAGCTCGACACGAACGCGCCGGTGATGCCGGTGTCGGACGCGTCATATTCGGGCGAGTCGCCGCCGGCCCCCGCATCGATGCCGGTGAAGCGCGCATCGTAACGGCCCAGCGTCCGCCGCTGATCGCGCAGCAGCTCCTTGCGGAAGGCGGAAGGGTCGATGCGCAGGTCGTTGTCGAGGATGAAGCGCGTGCTCAGCCCCGTATAGGCCGCCAGCTGCGCCGCGATCGCCTGGCGCTGATCGTCGGGCAGCGACTGGCCTTGCGCGAGCGCCAGCGCATAGGGACCACGCGCCCAGGCGCGAACCTGCTCGACGAACGGCATCACGTCCGCGGGCGGGTTCTGCAGCCGGTGGTGATAGGCGGCGATGGCGGCGAAGGTCGGCAGATAGTTGATCAGCTCCTGGTCGAACCCCGGCGAGCGCCGGCCATAGTTGAGGATCGACGACAGCAGCACGACGCCGTTCAGCTGCGCGCCGTCCTGCGCCAGCCGATAGGCCAGCCCCGCCGAGCGTGTCGTGCCATAGCTTTCGCCGAAGATGAACTTGGGCGCGTTCCAGCGGTCGTTGATCGTCAGCCAGCGCTCGATGCCGCGCGCGAAAACGTCGATGTCGGGATCGGTGCCCCAGAACGCCTGCAGCTTGGTGTCGCCTAGCGGCCGCGAATAGCCAGCCCCCATCGCGTCGATGAAGACCAGATCGGTCTTGTCGAGGAGGCTGTCGCCGTTCGGCACCAGATGGAAGGGTG
The DNA here is from genome assembly GCF_903644135.1 of Sphingomonas bacterium. GTDB lineage: Bacteria > Pseudomonadota > Alphaproteobacteria > Sphingomonadales > Sphingomonadaceae > Sphingomonas. Next base: position 8,000 of record NZ_CAHJXA010000104.1, read on the forward strand.
CGTTGGCGGAGGAGGCGGGGCTGTCGGTCTCAACCCGCACCGGCGCGAGCGAGCCCATGTGCAGCCACAGCGACGACGAGCCGGGACCGCCATTGTAGAAGAAGGTGACCGGCCGGCCGCTGCTGCGCCCGGCTCCACCTGCGGTATAGGCGACGTAGAACATGCTGGCGGTCGGCTTGCCGTCGTCGTCGCGAACGGTGACGGTGCCGGCGGTGGCGGTATAGGCGATCGAGCGGCCGGAGAAGACGCCGGAATGCTGCGTCTCGACACGCTGCTCGCGGATCGGCGCGCTGGCGATCGCCGCGTCGGACAGCTTGGCATCCTCGGCCCGGGCGGCGCGGCTGCTGCCGCCGGGCTGGGTGTTGGTGCGGTCGTCGCGGCCGGGCTCGTCGC